>CAZNET010000278.1:0-4425 GCA_964571885.1 uncultured Pirellulales bacterium | reverse complement strand
CGGGACTATAAACATCATGAATAATATTGTTCTTTATTGTGTCACACTTTTCCCTTATGAAAATAGCACCTCCATCGTTCACTCTCTGCATAGCTTTATAAATCTCGTTGTTTTCGATAAAAAGTCCCTGTTCCTGATTCAATCTTCCTAATGGCTGCCAGGATTCTCGAGGCAGCTCACGGGTATAAATTCCCGAACTTGTGATATTATGAATCAGGTTATTCTTTATAATACCGCCGCCGTCATCAATGTTAATGGCCACCGCGCTGGGGAAAACCTCTCCGCAATGATGAATATGGTTGTAAGATATGGTATTAAGTTCATCTCTATAGTTTTGTGTAATAATTCCGCCACTGCCGGTATCGAAAATTTTATTACCAATGATTTTGTTTCCGTAACCTGTTACCTTCAATGCATATGTTCCCACGTTTCTTATAGTACAATTTTCAATGCTGCAAAACTTGGCACCATTAAACGTTATCGCTGAGGGTTCTATGATGTCTCCAACGTCACCGCTGCCGGGATGTCCCTGCCCGGTTAACTTCCACTCGGTATGAGCAAACGTGAGTCCCTGCAGATTAACATATTCTACATATTTTTCTCGATTAAAATGATAAGCTATCGGGACTTCAGGGCTTCTACCATGAGCCCACTTTTTACCTTCATACTCTATGCTTATATCTCCATCGAATCGAACAAGCTCCTGTAGAACCGGAGCAATAACAATAGCGCTACTGATATCTGCGGTCGGCCAGTAGTATAAATGATCTGTTCTTTTATCCAGGTACCATTCACCGGCCTGATCCAAACCTTCAAAGACGTTTTCTATAAAGTATCTGTCGTGATCGCGAAAATTCAGTTTGTCATGGGTGTAATCAGGCCCGGTATACGTAAATCTTACGATATTATTATCACTATCCAATTCTTTAATAAACAACCTCGACGCATTCCACTGGTGAAAGATTATCACCTCAACATCATTAAGGTTGTACCAGTCTTTAATATTGCCATTTCTGTATTTGAATGCTTTGAAATAGCTTAAGGATTCCTCAATAGTGAAGAAACCTTCATTTGGTATGCGCGCTCTTGTTTGCCTTTTATCATTAACAAATAACTGCCTGAAAAACCATTTACCGTTCTTTATGTCACCAATGTAACAATCCATAATGTTGTCATTGTATTTATTCCATTTACATTGAATCTGTTTGCCGCCGCTAATAACTGGTTTTTCACCGGGATAGGCTTTATATGTTATGTGGCATCTTTCTGTCCCGCCATCCTGTGGCTCAAGAATAAATGTTTTATCAAGAAAATAAGTGCCCCCTCGTATGATAACGTCTACTGGTGCATGCAGACCGGTCTTAGGTTTCAATGTCCTAATAGCATCGCGAGCCCTTTCTATTGTTGCGAAAGGGCCATCGGTGCTGTTGTCGTTAGGAGCTTCCAGCTCACCGGACCAGGAATCATTGCCATCCGTAGCAACATAGAAAATCAGTTTAGGTTTTGAAACCATATCCGACCTGCCACAACCCACATTAATACAAGGAAACAGTATTAGAAGATATAATGTCATTTTATACATTTTATGACTCCTTAGCTTTCTTAATAAAATCATTCTATTTATGCCTATTACTAAATCTTTTCTAACAGCTTAATAGCAGGGAGGTGCTAGCGTAAAGAAGTTTCTACTTATCATCAGATTTAAGTCCTTCCGTCATCGAATATCCGACATCTTTGGGTGGAATTCTGTAATCTTCGTTCGGTTCCATGGGATAGTGTCGTTCCAGGGATCGGACCGGCCATAATATAAAGCGATTTTCTTTACGCGCAGGCTGCCAAAAAGGAGCATTTTGCGGAATTGCTGATTCAAAGGAACCAACATTCTGAAATGGTCCCGGCCTGATGTCGCTTTGCAGTAGAGCCTGACCGAAGTAATCAAATTCAACACCTTTAACTCTTTCACAACCCATTGTCTGAAATCCTTCGTCTTCGGTAAAACTGATTCTAACTTCAGGGATGTGACTTGCGAGTATCTCATAAACAAAACGAGTTACCACACTATGATTGTCACACCCTGTCAGCATGCGCCACTGTGAAAAGTTAAGATATGGATGCTCAGACCACAACTTCAAGTTCGGTCTTTGTTCAAATGGAATCCCATCTTTTGTAAGAGCTTTACCAAATGCTTGAGCTATTTCTTCAGATGAAACGCGGCCATGGCTTCGGTTCAGCATAAAAAGGGGCGAAAAAGTACCGCTTCCACTATCCATAGTTTCACCGCCACCCATATAAAGATTTCTGTCGGAGAAATTATCTTTGACTCTTGATCCAAAAGGATAAGGCAGACTGATTGCTCCACCTTTATTTGCGATGATGGCGTTATTCACTATTCGCTGATGTGAAGAGGTCGTACGACCTTCATTTCTATCTGTAGCAATACAGGTCCAGATGCCAAAATTGGAGTTTGAATAGATAAGATTGTGGGCGATTGTAAACCCTGAGGCATCATGAGAATATATTCCATCGCCATGACGAGTGTAAGCGATTACATTATTGTCTATAAGCAGCGGACCGTCACCTATCTCAATAAAAATACCCGCCAGGTAATTGTTCAATATTAAATTTCGTGTTAGTCGCATTTTATAAAAAGTATAGTCTATCCAGATTCCAAAACCGTCATTGTCTCGAATAAAATTTCCCTCAATAAGTCCATGATACGAATGGTGAAATTTGATTCCCCCCACATCCCAAGTTCGAAATCCCAGTCTATTATTCCGTTCAATGATGTTATCAAGAATCTGAACACCAACATGACCTAGACCTACAATGCCGCAAAGACCATTGTCAGAAACGATATTATTTCTAATTACATGAAAACCGGGGGTGATATTTTCAGGTATGGGTGCCTTTTCATCAGTAAATCCAATTGCCCAGTCTGAACCTACGTCAAGGCCAAGTGTCTTCGCATAACGTATGATATTATCTTCAACGATCCAGTGATGTCCACCGCGTACGCTGACTGCCCCTATCTGGGGGTACTGATGGTTGTTGGCACAGTGCTCGAAAATAAAACCTTTGACGTTAATATATCCAAGGCCACACTTGTGAGGTCCGAAGATTCTATTACGGACCGAGATTTCCACTTGTCGTGCATGTGGTTTTCGCCCGACTGAATCCCGAGGAAAATGAACGAATATTCCATGACCTTCAGGAGCGACAAACCATGTACCGGCGACGCGGTAAAGATCCTTCATATGTTCTACCTGAACAAGCGGCTGACCATCTAAGAATATCTGACCGCGGGTTTTCTCAAGGGGAACATCTTTTTGTCCCGGCCGGACCGGCTTGTTAATCAGTCTGGCAGGCTGTCCTTTTCCAACGATCAGGAAAACGCTGACTTTGAAGGGATTTACTTCATCGAATATATTGGAATCGAGCCTACCGAAATAAATGTTTTTATGCCCATCGACCTTTTGCCAGTCTGGCTTCCATAACTCCGATCCACGTACGTAAACTTTCTCACCAGGGGAAGCCATATAAGTAATTGGTTTATCTTTCAAACCTCCCCGGGGCGGTGCGACTCGTTCACGATATACACCGGCATAAACTAGAACTGTATCACCCGGTTGTGCAAGCTCAGCCGCATGTGAAATGGTATGAAAAGGTTTTTCTTTGGTACCTGGGTTTTCATCTGATGCTAAAGGATATTGATTATTGACGATCCATGTATGTGGCTCTCGTAGTTTTTTTTGTTGTGAATCATCCTGCAATGATTTTTTTACTCTATCACTATCACCCCATATTAAGGCTATAACATCATCCAGTTCAGTACGCATACTGCGCGGCAGCTTAATGGTGAGTTTGTTGTCGGTATATTTGTACTCAAGGGTATCATCTGTGCGTAACAACTGTATCCTGTCAGGAATTTCTATATTACATACATCAATCACTCCTTTGTGATTTGGCAACACATGAAGATACCAAGTATTTTTTGCAGTGGTAATCGGAACGTTACTTATTTTTTCATCAGGGCCAGGGCATGTCCCGATCAAGGACTGACGACTGTGTGCCATCCATGAAGCTAGTTCATCGCAGAGCTTATAAAAATCATTCGGCATGGTTCCATCAGGGGTCGGACCGACATTTGCAAGAAAGTTACCGCCTCTACTTCGTACTTGAACCAGCCTCTCGATAAACTTAGCGGTTGACCAAATTTCACTATCTGGATCATATCCCCAGTGACCCTTTACAGAGACACAATGTTCCCACCAACCTTGGGGACGTCCTTTAGGCAAATTCCATTCAGCGGTTTCAAAATCCCCGGCCGCCTCTTTATTTCCTTCTGCACCTATATGCTTTACCCACCGGTCATTTACAATAATGGCCGGCTGAAGGGTACGAAACCATTCATAAGTTTGCAAAGTT
>CAZNET010000277.1:380-4427 GCA_964571885.1 uncultured Pirellulales bacterium | reverse complement strand
TATTAGTCTCCGCGGTTGTGGCAGTTTTGTTTCACGAAATTTTACCCAAAGAACACCATATCTTTATATCGCCGTTAAGAGTTTTTTGGTTCCTGGTTTATATTCCGGTCTTTTTCTATTATGTCATCATGGCGAACTTCGATGTTGTTTACCGGGCGCTGCATCCGAAGATGCCGATCAAGCCCGGCATTGTTAAAATAAAAACCAACCTTAAAACAGAATCGGCCATTACCGCTTTGGCAAACAGTATCACATTAACCCCGGGAACACTGACAGTCGATCTGACCGACGACGGCTTTCTGTATGTCCATTGGATCAATGTCAAAACCGATGACGTCGAAGGAGCGACAAAAAATATCGCTCATAAATTTGAAAAAATTATCAAGAGAATTTTTGAATAAAGGAACTTGTGATAATGAATACGTTGATATTGATTTTTTATTTTGGTTTGATGTTATGCTGCTTCTTGTGTCTTTATCGTATCGGTAGAGGGCCCAGCGCGCCGGACCGAACCGTCGCGATCGACATTCTCGGCATCGTGATTGTGGGTTTCTGTGCCTTGCTCGGTCTGGCAACCGGCAAGGATTTTTATCTTAACGTCGGCCTGGCATGGGCGCTGCTGAGTTTCATCGGCACCATCGCGTTGGCGAAGTTTCTGGAAGGGAGGAGTTTCGATGACTGATATCATAGGTTATGTTTTGATTATCATAGGAATTCTTTTTGATATATTCGGCTGTATCGGCCTGGTACGTTTTCCAGACGTGTACAACCGCCTGCAGGCCTCGACCAAGTGCGTGACATTGGGAACGATTCTTTTATTGGTTGGTGTCGCCGTGGTCAGCGGCCTCGATGCCATCTCGGCCAAGGCGGTCATTTGCGCTGTCTTTATCCTGATCACGGCACCCACGGCCGCTCACGCGATCGCCAAAGGGGCCTATGTATCCGGTGTTGAGCTCTGGGAAAACAGCGTTGTGGATAAATATGCCGAACAAACGACAAAAAACGAATATCTGAAACAGGAGGCTTAAATTGCGTTACCCAAAGATCAGAGAATTGAAAGAAGCGTTAGTCGCGGTCTTCTCGCCGCGTTTTACCACCCGTTTTCCTGATATGCCCTGCTCGGTTCCGCAGCGGTACCGCGGCAAACCCGAATTCGATATCGACAATTGTATCGGCTGCGGCGCCTGTGTGAATATCTGTCCGACCAATGCGTTAACGATGGTTGATGAAACTAATGAAAATCCGCCGAAACGTGTCATTACCCAACAGGCGGACGCGTGTATTTTTTGCGGCAACTGCGAAGCCGGATGCACGACTGAAAAGGGGATCAAACTTTCCGATCAGTGGGATCTGGCTCATCTCGACCGCGAAACGATGCGCAGCACACATGAATTTGAACTTCAGTTGTGTGAAAAATGTGGAGCCGTCGTCGGGACAAAGAAACATCTGATCTGGCTTTATGAAAAACTGGGTCCGTTGGCCTATACCAATCCTTCACTGCTGCTGGCAAAAAGCAAGGAACTGGCTTCGCAGAATCAGCAGGATAGTTCCGAAATAACTCAAAAGGAGGATATCCGGCCCGGTGATTTTATGCGGATACTCTGTCCAAAGTGTAAATGTGAATTGAACATCAAATTATAGTCTTTTATGTCATCCGATAGCGACATTCGTCAATACCTTCGCAATATTTACATTCCCGGTACATTAATTTTATGTGTTGGAAACGATCTCAAAGGTGACGATGGCGTCGGCCCTTTCATTTTTGAACTTCTGGAAGGAAAACTTTTGTCACCGGTCATCAATGCCGGTACGGTACCGGAAAATTATATCCGCAAAATAATCAACTTAAAACCAAATCGCATTCTAATCGTTGACGCGGTGAGTTTCCAGGCCGAACCGGGAACTGTTAGAATATTTAAACCTGAAGATTTGGATTCTTATAGTATTTCAACCCATGTTTTGTCGCCGCGTTTATTTGTCAATATGATTAAAAGAGAGTGGCAAGTCGATTTTTATGTGATAGGTATTCAACCTGAAAAAGTCCGTTTATGCCGGCAATTATCACAAACCGTTTCAGATGCGGCTCGTTGGTTGTCGAATGAAATCATAGAAATTAATCGAGCAGGGTGAACAAACTGCCTGTTTGGACTTAGCCGCCGATTTTATAGGGCCACTGATCTCCCATACAGGTGGACACCAGCCGGGCCGAATTAATCATCGGATGATCGATCGGAACGGTTTTGCGTTTTCCCGCCACTTCCTCCAGCGGTACCGGTTCACATAAGCCCGAATGATAGCCGACCATCACATTGTAAACACCCCGGGCTAAAAGCTGGGCGGCTTTGGTCCCCAGTCGAGTGCAAAGCCACCGATCAAAAGCCGATGGCACGCCACCCCGCTGGACATGTCCCAGAGATGTCACTCTGGCTTCGATTCCGGTAAATTCCTGAAGCTCCCTGGCGATCCGACTGGCCTTGGGTTCCTGGACGATGTGATAGGTTTTCTCGATGCCGTTACTTCTTTCCTGCAAAACGACATCTTTCTCATCGATATTATTTTTTGTTGGTTTTTTGCTGTTTTGTTTTTTCTTTTTCTTTTTTTTGTTTTGCTTCTCGGTGTTTTCCAGGGCTTTGGCTTCGTCTTTGGAGATCGCTCCCTCGGCTACGGCAATAATTGAAAATCGGCTGCCTTTTCTCCTTCTCTCAAGCAGGTAATCCGAAATAACCGTAAGGTCATAAGGCAGTTCCGGGATCAGGATAACATCGGCACCGCCTGCGATGCCGGAGCTAAGTGTCAGCCAGCCGGTTTTATGGCCCATGATCTCACAAATAATGATACGGTGGTGACTGGTCGCCGTTGTATGCAGTCGATCGATGGCGTCCGTGGCGATTTGCCGAGCGGTGTCATAACCGAAAGTAACGTCGGTTCCGACAACATCGTTATCGATGGTCTTGGGTAGCGTCATAACGTTAACCCCACCGGCCTGGTGAAGCCGAAGAGCGTTTTTCTGGGTTCCGCCGCCGCCGAGGCAAACCAGGCAGTCAATATGATGACGTTTAAGATTTTCCACTGCTACATCTGTCATATCACGGGTCTTTCCGCCCATCGGCATCTTATGCAGCTTGTCCCGGCTGGTACCAAGGATTGTCCCGCCGTGTGTTAAGATGCCGCTGACCGTTTTATTCTCGAGTTGGACGATTCTGTTTTCAACAAGACCTCGAAAACCATCCATGATACCAATGACCGTCATATCGTATTCGATCAGACATGCCTTGGCCACCGCTCTGATAGCTGAATTTAAGCCCGGGCAGTCGCCTCCGGACGTCAATATGCCGATACATCTTGTTTTTGACGGTGAAGCCATTAAATATTTCCTGTAACCGTAACTGAACTTTTTATATTCATCGTTTCAATGCAAAGATAGCTTAATTATACCGGAAAATCAAATCTTATCTCAGTATTGCTGAAATCTGTACTTTTGCGGTTAATATATCATTTTTGACAGTTTTTATAAGCTCTCAAGAAAATTTTTATTACAAAAATCTGATAAATATGTCGATACAACTTATAAGGAAGATTTTATTGGACTTTATTTGCGTCAAAGATCGGTTGAATAAGCAGCCGATTAAAACAAGAAATAAAAATGCCGCTGTGTAAAGTGGCAATAGTGAATATCCGATACGAATCAGCAATAGAGGCAGATAATTGCATGGCAGGGCGTAGTCGTCATTTGCCGACCGACGATTTAGTTTTATTCTGCGTGTCGGTCTATCTGTAATCGTAAGTTGTTATTTAGGTTTTGATTCTGTATATGCTGACAAAAATATTCTTGATAGATCAGATACTCGATTTTGCAAAGAATTATAATTTTGAAAAAGAACATGCGTGTTATGTTGCGGACTTATCACAGAAGTTGTTCGATCAGCTCCAACCTTTACATCATATGGGAAACACCGAGAGAATCTGGCTGCTCGTAGCATCACTGCTCCATGATATCGGCAAACAAAAATGCAGGGCGGACCACAATAAGAGATCGAGGGATATTAT
>CAZNET010000277.1:0-370 GCA_964571885.1 uncultured Pirellulales bacterium | reverse complement strand
AAAGACATTCCTTTTAATAAATATCAACGAATCGTAATAGGCATGATCGCCCGTTATCATCGAGGCCGGTCTCCCAAGGATCATCACAAATACGTAAACAAAATTAAAATTGAGGATTTACAGTGCATCCGAAAACTATCGGCGATTTTACGAATAGCGGATGGCCTGGATAAACAGCGGGACTCGGTTACGGCGGACCCTCGTTGCGATATTTATCCTTCCTGTATAGTCCTGAATATAGTTGCTCAAAATGAAATCCAAACCGACAAAGCGATTCGAAAATCAGACCTTTTCGCGGAAGTCTTCAGAAAGAAAATTATTTTCAAAACGCGACAAAAAGCTTCGACCGGAAATCCTCTTGATTTACCTC
>CAZNET010000276.1:0-4429 GCA_964571885.1 uncultured Pirellulales bacterium | reverse complement strand
TCAATCGGGAATGTGCGTATCCGTTGCAGTGGTGCCGACCCATAAGAACATTGTCAACGGCGATTATCGAAAGATGATTCAGTTCGCAGTGGACAGAAAAATCCGCGTCAATGTCAATTATCCCGCTTTGTGCGGCGAATACACGAATAATTACGATGAACTGCTGACTGAAGAAGAGCTGAAGGAGGTCCGGAAATATTTCAAGCTGCCGAATGTCACCAGTGACTTCACGGTTTTATCGGATAAGTATGAATGTCCCGCTGGGCGAAAGAAAATTTATATTCTATCTGACGGCAGTGTTTGTCCCTGTACATTTATCCATATTTCATTCGGCAATATGCTGCATGAGCCGTTGCCGAAAATCATGGAAAGAATGTGGTCGACGAAGATTTTCATGAGCCGGGCCAAGTGCTGTCTGGTTGGCGAAAGCCTTGAATTTAATAAAAGATATCTTGAACCGGTTTTTAAATCCGACAGGGTTCCGCTGAATTACAAGAATCATCCGATGTTCAAAGAGGTTGATGAACATCGTGAACAGAACCCTAATATAGTGACGGTCGATAAAAAACCGCAGAATATGGAAACAATACGAACCTAAAAGATTACAGAATATTATGCAGGCGTATTTATTAGATGATTTCAAAGTTGATATCGATCCGGTTTCCGCTCAAATAGGCGGCTGTTTTCAGGGTCACTTCGTCAATGGAATACCGAGTGCCTGGGGTGCGGATGAACTTAGGTTTTTTTACAATCGTACCCTGAAGTATGATAATTGTGTTATGTTGGATATCGGCGCCAATACCGGTTCATTTTCAATGCTGGCCAAGCGGCATCCAAATTTGACCAGTCATGCTTTCGAGCCCAATCCGGAAACATTTGAGATATTAAATAACAATGTTTCATTGAATGATCTTAACGATAAAATCAAGACTTATCAGGTCGCTCTGTCGGACAACAAGGGAACCGCAATATTAAAGATTCCGACATCAGGGACGGATTGCGGTTTTGCTTCTATCGGTCAGCCGAAACGATTTGACCACTGGCGTGAACTCGAGATTCAAACACGAACATTAGATGATTTTGCTTATGAAAACAATATTGGCAAAGTAGATTTAATAAAGATCGATACCGAAGGATGCGAGCTTTTTGTCCTTAAAGGCGGCGAGGAATTTATAAAACGACACCGGCCGAATATTTTTACCGAATGTGACCAGCGATGTACTTGTCAATTTGGATATGATATCGAGGAGATGATCGATTTATTAACATCATGGGGATACCAATATGCAAAAATAAGTCATGAAGACTTGTTTTTTTACATTCCAAGTGAAACTGTTTGTCGCGTTCGGCCTCATGTCATGAGAAATCGACAAAAAATTAAAGACGATGCGGAAAAAAGCTTTATGCCCGATATGTCCGAAACAGATTTTGTTGTAATTGATAAAACGACTCCGAGAAGTATTAATTCTCATGATAATAATGCCGGATCAGAAGATGATGCAAAGGTAATGATTCTATCCGGGACGCTGCCTCGTTTTAACGGCGGTGTTAAGATATATAATCTATGGATCAAATTACTGCAAGCAAATAATATTCATGCCTATATCGCCACACAAGACGGCGGTTATGATCCGTGGCTTTGTGATCATCAGCCGGTGATCAGTTATCGAGATTTAAATTATCTCAAGGAAACTAATAATATTCGTATCATGACAGGCTGGCTGGATACGCCGCAACTGGAACAGGTATCAGCAGATCAGCCGTTTTATTATTTTGATGCGGAATTAACATGGACTTTGAAGTTTAGGAATAAGCTTGATTATTTCCTGAAGACGAACCGAATCGCAAAAATTGCCACACATTCACGTTATATACAAAGCTGGTATATGGCAAATTATGGTATCAAACCCGTTTTGATCAATGAATTTTCGGATACCAGTATCTTTTATGACGATGCAGCCAAAAGAATACCACTGCGGATCGGCTGTATGCCGGAACCCAATGAAAAAGATGAAACCGCTTTTAATTATTTGCATGAAAAAGTAAAGCAGTTTGGCAACAGGACCGAGCTAATTAAGATTACCGGCGATGAGAAAGAAGTTGCCGGAAGGATGCAGACGGTGGATATCTTTGTCGGCTTAAATCAAGGCAAGCATGAGCTGTGGGGGGAAGGGTGTCCGCGTACGCAGCAGGAAGCCCTGCATTGCGGTTGTGTATTAGTCGCGTTTGACTGTCTCGGTAATCGTGAATACTTATATCATAACTGGACGGGGCTGATGGCTCCTGCGGGTGATAAAGAAAAATTATGGTCCAATGTAAATTATTTACTGGATCATGAAGCTGAAAAAGAAAGGTTAAGAATCAACGGTAAACTAATCGCGGATAATCTTTTCAGTGAAAAGAATAAAATCGCATTGATCGGCGCATTCCTTGATTTACATGAAAATAAATCGCAGAAATTGTTGTCGAAGCAGCAATTAACGGAATTATTACCGAAACCTTTCTGGCTTGGCGAAGAAGAGGTGCCGTTCCTTTCGCAATTAGCATCCACAATCAAAGGTACTATTGTAGAAATAGGTTGTGCTTTTGGCGGCTCGTCAACTGTGATTTTACTGAATAAACCTCAAGGCACAAAGGTTGTTTCGATCGATCCCTTCGAGCCGGATTCGAAGGGCGGTGTTCAGGCCAATGAAGCCGATTGCCGAATGGCCGTTACGACGGCTTTGCGTCAATGCGGCAAACAACAGTCCCTTGATGACTGGCATTTAATTTCCGGTTACAGTTATCATGTTGTTAATGCATGGAATCAGCCGATCGATCTATTGTTTATTGACGGCAGTCACCATTATGAAGATGTCAAACAGGATTTTCTTCAATGGTCACGATATGTGAAGACCGGAGGTCTGATCTTGTTCCATGATTCTCGCAAAGACAATATCGCAGAAGATCCGGGGGACAAAAAGTTTTCAAGAGGCTGGCTGGGACCGACCCGATTTGTCGAAGAACTGAAAGATTCCCGGGACTATGAACTGACAGATACCTGTTATTCGATATCTGTTTTTAAAAGAAAGTGATTTGAAATGAAACTGACCTTAGCATTTGATATTTACAATAAAGAAAAATGGATCGAATCGCTACTGGATAGCTGGCTGTCGAATTTGTCCGGCCAGAATGATTACGAAATTATCATGGTATTTGATGCCTGTAAAGACCGCTCGGAAGAATTGGCGCGTCAATGCATAAACCGATATGATCTGGATTATAAATTTCTCCATGCCGATGACCGTTACGAAATTTACTGTAATAATTTAGCGCTGGAGTACGCAACCGGCGACTACATTGTTTTCATTCAGGATGATAACTGGATTTATGACAGGAATTGGGATCTGACATTACAGGAAACGATTGAAAAGGTGCCGAATGTCGGAGCGATAGGTTTTCTTACCGGTCTCAAGATGCTTCCCGATACGAAGCAGATCAGATATGAGAGGGTGGAGATCGACAGGCCGCATAAAGGCGAATATTTTAATTCCGGTAATTTACCCGAACGCCCATTTGGTATTTGGCAAGTCGATTCCGTGGCCAGACCGTTCTGTATTTCAAGAGAACTTCTTTTATCGCATGGCGGTCTTGATGCCGCATTTTCACCGACCTGCGGCGACGACCTTGATGTGAGCCTGAAGCTTTTAAAAGACGGGAAAGTAAACATTTATATACCGTTTGATCTGCTCAATCGGGGCTCTGATAAGGAAACGATGGATGAGAATTTTCGAAGAAACAATTACCAACGGGCATTCGATATAAATTTTACCCGTCATGGTCAATATATTCTTGAGAAATCCACAGAGAATACGAAACAGTTATTTCCACTGGCGGTCGATTCTAACAACCAGATGCAATTTACCGAATCGAAAGTTATTGAAACAAAGACAAGCGGATTAACCATTTTTTGTATGCCGAAGGCGTTTAGGGATCTTGATGCGGTTCGTCAGCGAAACGCGATCCGAAGCTGGACACTGCTTGAGCCAAAGCCGGAAATTATCTTATTCGGCAACGACGAAGGTGTCGCGGAGTTCGCGAATGAATTCGGATTAAGACACGAACCGAATGTCGAGGTAAATCAATTCGGCACGCCGTTGGTGAACGATCTGTTCGAGAAGGCACAAAATGCCGCTTCCAACGATGTGCTGACGTATATAAACTCGGATATTATCTTAATGGACGATTTTATCCGGGCTGTTCAAACATGTTCTGAACGGTTCAATGAATTTCTTATGGTCGGTCAACGCTGGGATGTCACTATTACAGAACGAATTGATTTTTACAATGCTGATTGGCGGTACGACCTGAAGAAATTTATCTCTGAAAACAGTTATTTACATTCGTCGGCCGGCATTGATTATTTCGTGTTTACGAAATATCTCTGGCC
>CAZNET010000275.1:0-4438 GCA_964571885.1 uncultured Pirellulales bacterium | reverse complement strand
GGTAACTTGATCCGCTTCGAAAGAATCATCGACCAGTTTGATGTCCCCGAATCAGAGCAGACGATTGAAAGAATCTTTGAGATCAAACAAGGCGACCCCGCTGAGATCGTTCAGTTGCTCAGAAAACTGATGACCGAAGACGACAGAGGTCGGTCACGCCGAAGACAATCAAGATCACAAAACAGATCCAATCAGAGAAAAAATGACAAATCAGCCCAATCGGTCGTAATTGAACTATCTGAATCTCCGATCGTTTTGATTCCGGAACCCAGAAGAAAATGGATTATCGCAAGAGCATCCGCCGATGACATGAAACAAATTGAACAATGGATCGAAAAATTAGATCAGGCCGATAAGGTCGAATCCGAGTATGAAACGGTATCGATCGTCTACGTCGATCCGGTCGAGGTCGCCGACAATCTAAACCGCGCCCTACAGGAAATGCCGGGCACCGAACTGAAAAAAAGTGTCATCGTTCGTCCCCTTAGACAGGCAAGGCAGATTATGATCTTCGGCAGAGCGGAAATGCGAGAGATAGCCAAGAAACTCATCGCCGAAATTGACGTACCCCCTGGGCAGTTCGAGACCCGCGTATTCGAACTCAGGCATGCCGATTCGGATAAGATCAAGGAAAATATCGATAATCTCTACGAAGATATTAACGCCGACCTGCCTTATTGGAGACAGCGATGGCAATCCCACAGATCGGCTGATTCAGTAAGAGTGATTTCATTTCCCACAATGCAGCAGGTCACCGTCATTGCCTCGCCGGAAAACCTGAAAAAAATCGCCGAACAAATTAAGGAATGGGATATCCCACTCGATGTGGAAAAAGTCAAACCACTCATCATTAATCTCCATAATTCCGATCCAAAACAAATGGCGGAACTCTTAACCAAAATGTTTACTGAAGAACAAAGTTCTTCAAGTCCCTGGTGGGCATGGTGGGGTAATGACGATGAAAATAAGAAAAAAATTGTCGGTGCGCTGTATGGCCAATTGACATTCGAAGCGGTGCCGGATACAAAAAAAATCATCGTCATCAGCAAAATACCGCAGGCCTATGAGGTTATCAAGCAACTGGTCCGAGATCTTGACAAACAGGAAATGGCCGAGATACCGACGGTCAAGGTCCTTAAATATGCCGATCCCGAGGAAGTCTGTGAACGGCTCAACGCGATATTCAACGAAACCGGCACACCGGCTCCGATTCGCCGCAGCCTGCATGGACTATCCGACTATACATTGGATGATTCTGACGATAACAAATCCAATAACAACCAGGACAACAGCCAGAAAAGCAGCGAATACACTCCACCGTGGTCCAGAGGCCGGACAAGGACCGATGAAATGCCCATCAGTAACGTCATCGGCAGGATACGATTTATTCCGGACCCACGCAGCAAAGCCATCATGGTCCTCGCGCCACCGGAATATCTACCCGAGATCTCGGAGATGATCGAACAGCTTGACCAGCCCGGCAAACAGGTCATGGTCAAAGCCATTATCCTCGAAGTCAATCATGAGAATATGACATCGCTGGGATTTCAGCTTGCTTCGAACCCCGAGGCGTTCGGCGAGCTCGGCGAAAATGCCGTCACCACCTTATCTTCGGCGATCTACGGTGACACTACCGGTTCATGGACGATCGGCGCGGATGTCGAAGCAACCCTTCTGGTGGATTTTCTCGTGAAACATACCCAGGCTAAAATTCTTAATCAACCGACACTCTGGACCAAAGACAACGAAGAAGCACAGTTTTTCAAAGGTACGGAAGTCGCCTTTATCACGGGCGATCAGAGGTCCCAGGAAGGACGGGCAGTGACACGAACTTTTGAATACAGAAAAGTAGGTGTCGTCCTGCGCACCAGGCCCAATATTACGCCCGAACGAAATGTGGATATGACCATTCATCTAACGGTCTCCCAGGTCCTGCCCGAACTGATTAATAACGAAGTCGCCGTGAGTGAACTGAATACGACGACCAACCTGATCGTCGAAGACGGAGAGACGATCCTTCTCGGCGGCATCCTATTCCAGACCGACACCGTCATTAACACCAAAGTCCCCCTGCTCGGCGATGTCCCGATGGTGGGAGCGCTGTTCAATCACGACGACATCCAGAAGGCAAACAACGAACTACTCATTTTTATTACGCCGTATGTCATTGACGCCGAAACCAGTCCAGCCGTTACCAGCGTACTGGATCAGAAAAAAGAAGAACTAAAAAATGTCCTGGAAATACTCGATAACACATTGAATAACAATGATCCCAATGAAAATAAAAAATAAGCGACCGCTAAAGTCTATCCCGATACTTATACCAACGGCCTTATATAAATTCGTTTTGATATATTTTGCTCTACAAATCGACTGGATTTTTTCTTGGTCCAGTCATGTTTGTTAACAGGGGTAGGGTGCGAGTATTTATCAGTGTCTAATATTTTGATTTTTCATAACGTATTGCTGGAAAATTTTTTCGTAATTTGGTGGGAATTTCAATGTATTTGGAGAAATTTTCTATTGTTATGCCAAATTAAGCAGACGCTTAGCATTAAATATTTTCAATTTTCAATAATCGAACGAGTTGTTATTAAGCAGCTAAGCGAAGGTGGGATTTGAGAAGACCACCAAGTCGTTCAATACATTGTATTAAAATTATAATTTCGGAAAATATTCTTGCGCTTTGTTTCGATTAAAAGTATAATTTTGTTATTGTTCTTTGTTATTTAAAGATATCACTGTATCAAATTGTAGTAAAAATGACGCGCAACATGCCCAATATGCTAAATGTGCAGAATTGATTAAGTCTTTATCTGACAATGTATTGGGCCTTAAGGTGTTATGGGGCGGTGGGATATGGAAATGTCTGTTATTGTTACCGTAACCCGGAGGTCGGAGGTTCGAATCCTCCCCCTCCGCTATTGCTTATAAATAAAGGACTTGCGTTAAAACGCGAGTCCTTTTTTATTGCTAAAAGTGCCCATTTGTATACAACTTTTCAAATCGCAAAAGAGAAATTGAAACAATTTGAATCGGCCAGATACCGGGTAGATGAAATCCCTTTTCCTATCCAAACCCAGTTGAAGGATATTTGAGAACTCTATGCTGAACATACGAATATCTATAAATGTAGAATTGTCATGTCAGAATATGATATAAATCCCGATATTTGGGACTTTATGCATATATTTTGACATTTTAACATATAGACGAAAAATACATTTGGTATAGAATTACGATGTTTTAATAAGATGAAGTATATCCGACAGGATATTAAGAAAGTTTATATATTCTGTGATTTATGAAAAGTGGAATCTGGAGGTTCTTAATTTTATTAAGAGGCAATGGCGCGTCCACAACTTATGTTATTCTATAGCATTTATATGAAAGCGTAAATGGAGTGTTAAATGGTTTCGCTGCCAAAAGGAGAAAAACAAGGCGATCCTGTTTTCTCAAATTACTGGAAAATTTCAGAGGATTTTTATTTACATATCTTTTTTAACCGGTCGGTTCATTCAAAAGTATTTTTCAACATTTCACTTATTATTTAATGGATCTAAAGAAAGGAGGTGCTATTGCTGATTGAGCGGGTGCAACTATAAGAGAACGCCGCATGGTATATTTCTGCTGAAGAGGGGAGGTTTTTATAATATATTTTCAAATAAATCTTTAAGGAGCAAGGAAATGAACAGTAAACTTATCACAATTCTTTTGATTTTTCTCTTTGTTTCGTCGGTTTTTGCCCTTGATCCGGATCTGGCGGGCTGGTGGAAACTCGATGAATCATCAGGTACTACAGCGGCGGATGCTGCAGGCAGCCACAGCGGTACACTGACGAACATGGCCGGGACCGAATGGACTACCGGCAGGATCAACAACGCCCTGCAGTTAGACGGTTCGAACGACTATGTCGAAATGAGCGGCTACACCGGCATTTCCGGAAACAATAACCGGACCGTTTGTGCGTGGATCAAATCCACCACAGGCGGCGTGATCCTGTCATTTGGTGATAACGGCCCATACGGCAGAGGACGGTGGGTCTTCAAGGCCGGCGGCGGCGATGTTGCGGGCGGCGCAAATTATACATGGAACAACTCTGTCGGCGTCGATCTTAACTGGGGCGCCGCGATCGGCTCGACCAATGTTCTTGACGGCCAATGGCATCATGTGGCGGCGGTTTTGAATCTGGCCGACGTTACCGGCGACCAGTTGTGGATAATTCATGTCTATGTCGATGGTGTTAAAGAAACACTCAGCACACTGGACAGAACCGAACAGGCATTGAATACTACCACAACCGAAAATGTTGAAATCGGTGACTGGGTAAACGGATACTACTTCACCGGAACCATCGACGAAGTGGCCATTTATACCAAGGCTCTTTCAGATGCCGGAATTCTGGACATTTACAATAACGGTATCAGCGGTGAAACAG
>CAZNET010000274.1:3389-4441 GCA_964571885.1 uncultured Pirellulales bacterium | reverse complement strand
TTTGCGATCTCGGATGAAGGAGTTTACTCTGCTATGTTCTGGGGACTGGGGTCGGATGGAACGGTCGGTGCGAATAAGAACTCGATTAAGATCATCGGCGAACAAACCGACAATTATGCCCAGGGGTATTTCGTTTATGACTCCAAAAAAGCCGGGGCTGTTACGGTCTCGCACCTGCGGTTCGGTAAACAGATTCTGAGAAGGCCATATTTGGTTAGCAAAGCTGAGTTTGTCGCCTGCCACAATCCGAGCTTCCTCGAAAAATACGATATGCTCTCAACGGTCAAAGACGGCGGTATTTTCCTGCTGACGTCGATGCACGGTCCCGATGAGGTCTGGGACACACTGCCGAAAGAGGTTCAGAAGCAGATCATTGACAAGAAACTCAAATTTTATGTTATCGATGCGATTTCGCTGGCCGAGGAACTCGGCCTGGGTGCCAGAATTAATGTCATTATGCAGACAGCGTTCTTCAAGATCAGTCAGATCATCCCAACCGATACCGCGGTCGATGCGATCAAGGATGCGATTAAGAAAACCTATGGCAAGAAGGGCGATAAAGTTGTGCAGATGAATAACGCTGCGGTTGACGGGGCACTGGATAAAATATACAAAGTAGAGGTTCCCGATGCCGTGACAAGCAACATAAGCAAACCGCCGGTTGTGCCCGCTGAGGCGCCGGAGTTTGTGCAAAATGTGACCGCTGAGATCATGGCTCTTCGAGGCAACGAACTGCCGGTCAGCGCAATGCCTTGCAACGGTCAATTTCCGACCGGAACGACACGCTATGAAAAACGCAACATCGCCGTTAATATTCCTGTATGGGAACCGGATCTTTGTATTCAGTGCGGCCGATGCAGCTTCGTATGTCCGCATGCAACCATCAGAATAAAAGCCTATGATCCCGAATATGCTGAAAAGGCACCTGAAGCATTCAAAAGCGCCAACGCCAAGGGTAAGGATCTGGCCGGCAAGAAATTCACCGTTCAGGTGGCGCCGGAAGACTGCACCGGCTGCGGCGTGTGTGTGCAGTTCTGTCCCGCCCAGGAAAA
>CAZNET010000274.1:0-3379 GCA_964571885.1 uncultured Pirellulales bacterium | reverse complement strand
GAACAAACAGCCCACAGGCAGAAAAGCCATCAATATGTCATTACAGGAACCCTTAAGAGAACAGGAAAGGGTAAATTACGATTACTTCCTCTCGATTCCGAATACCGATAGAAAATTGTTCAAAGCCGATTCGTTAAAGGGCAGTCAGTTCATCATGCCGCTGTTCGAATATTCCGGAGCCTGCGCCGGCTGCGGCGAAACGGCGTATGTTAAACTGATGTCACAGTTGTTCGGTGACAGGGCCTACATCGGCAACGCGACCGGCTGTTCGTCCATTTACGGCGGCAACCTGCCGACGACACCTTATACCAAGCGAGAAGACGGAAGAGGACCGACGTGGAGCAACAGCTTGTTCGAAGACTGTGCGGAATTTGCAATGGGAATGAGGCTGACGGTCGATAAATCCAAACGGTATGCACTTGAGCTTCTCGATAAGGCCAGAGAAAACGGCTGCGTCGATCAGTCGCTGGCCGCTGAAATCAAAGAAGCCGCCATCACCAACGACCCTGCCCAGGAAATTATCGAACAGCAAAGAGCGCGCGTCGAGCAATTGAAAAAACTTTGTGAAAAAGGTGATTGTGCCGAGTGCAAACGCCTGTTAAACGTTGCCGATTTTCTGGTGCGAAAATCCGTATGGGCGCTGGGCGGCGACGGCTGGGCGTACGATATCGGTTACGGCGGTGTCGATCATGTCCTGGCGAGCGGCCTCGACATCAACGTACTTGTCCTCGATACCGAAGTCTATTCCAATACCGGCGGACAGATGTCAAAATCCACTCCGAGAGCGGCTGTGGCCAAATTTGCGGCGGCGGGAAAGCCCGCTCCGAAAAAGGATATGGGCCTGCTGGCAATGACCTACGGCAATATTTATGTCGCCAAGGTCGCGATGGGCGCTAATCCCAATCAAACCGTTAAAGCCTTTGTCGAAGCCGAAGCCTATCCGGGTCCGTCACTAATCCTGGCGTATTCACATTGTATCGCTCACGGCTTCAATATGACGCACGGCCTGGAAGAACAGAAAAAGGCCGTCGAGTCGGGACACTGGCCTTTATATCGGTTCAATCCGCTACTGAAGGAACAGGGACAGAATCCGCTGAAACTGGATTCCAAAGCCCCGTCAATCGATATTGAAGAATACATCTACGGTGAAAACAGATACCGTGTTTTAACCAAATCGAAACCTGAAATAGCCGCTGAACTTTTAAAAATGGCAAGAAAAGATGCCAAAGAAAGATTCTCGTTAATGGAACAGTTGTCAAATCTGAAATGTAATGACGAGAGCTGAAAATCTTATTCATAGGAGTTATTATGAAAACGAATGTTAAAAGAGCGTTTATGCTTCTTTTAACAGTCGGGGCATTGCTGTCGGCCTGTCGCACACGTGTCGGTAAAAAGCCGACGCATAGTACAACCGATGTTGTCGAAAATATGGCTGCTTTGCCCGATGTGAATTCGATCAGCAGTGACGATGAGTTTGTCTCGAAAGCGGTAGAGGCAACAGGGGGGAGCAATAACTGGATCGAGACCAGTAAAATTGAATGTTCTCCTGTCGTGACATTTTATCTTGAGGACGCAGGTGAATATATCGCGCAACACAAATACGAAGTCTTTCCCTGGTCGGCAGCTATTCAAATAACATCTCGTGAAATGGCTGAGGAAATTATCTGGAGATTTAAAGGCGGAGATTTTGACGTTATGAAAGGCTCGTTACGTGTCGATCGGCTTTCTGGTCAATACAATCCTTCACTGGCGGGCGCGGTTCTCGAAAGCATTATTGCACCGGCCCGGTTATTGAAAAAAGGCAAATCAAAAAGCGTTGAAACAGTCAGACTGCAGGGGCAAACATATTACGCCATTGAAAAATATAATCCGAACAGCGTATTTGATAAAAACATTTATTACCAAAATAAAAAAACCAATATTGTAGATACTGTCTGGAATGTCAATTTGAAAAAAGGTCTTTATTTACGCACAAAAGCATATGGTTTTCACGAAATTTCGAAAAAAGGCATTTTTATTCCATCACAAATCGAAGTGTTCCGGACGGATAGTTCCGGGATCGATAATGATTTGCTGTTAAAGGTTTTAATAAAATAAACAGAATACGCCCGTTATCGTATAGAAAACGAAAGAATGCAAAACTGATAATGGGCAAAACAGATGAATCACGGCAAAATTTACGATTACGGCCTCAGGATCGTTCAGAATTTTTGGGATATTCTGCTTGAAATGTCACCCTATCTCATTTTTGGTTTTTTTGTCTCAGGGATTCTGTCTGTTGTTATTTCTAAAAAGTGGATATCGAGGCATCTTGGGGGAAATAACATCGTATCCACTGTTAAGGCATCCTTATTTGGGATTCCGTTGCCGTTATGTTCGTGCGGCATTATTCCTGTATCAATGTCAATGAATAAGCAGGGGGCCAGTAAAGGGTCAACCGTTTCCTTTTTGATTTCCACTCCTCAGACCGGCATGGACAGTATTTTTGTCTCTTATAGTCTTTTGGGGCCGATTTTTGCTGTCGTTCGTCCGATTGTTGCTTTTATTACAGGAATTATCGGTGGATTTCTGACAGCCCTGTTCAGCCAAAGCAATGAGGGCAAACAAGAGCAATTCGATGATAATGAACCCAAAGAAACGAATAACAATCAAAAAAAGTGGTTGACGCCAGCTATGAAATATGGATTTATAACATTGCCGAAAGATATTTCCAAAAGCCTGTTAATCGGATTGCTTTTAGCGGGTTTTATTACGGCACTAATTCCTGAAAATTTCTTTGCCGAGTATCTTGGCACAGGCATCCTTTCGAAACTGACGATGATTATTCTGGGAATTCCCGTTTATGTCTGTGCGACAGCATCGGTTCCTATTGCCGCAGCGATGATTTTAAAAGGATTATCTCCCGGTGCCGCCTTGATCTTTTTAATGACCGGCCCAGCCACGAACGCCGCTGCAATCGTTACAATCTGGCAACAACTTGGAAAATTACCCGCGACTATTTATTTATTGTCAGTGGCAGGGGCCTCATTGGTTTTTGGGATATTACTGGATATCTGGATGCCTCAGTTAAACACCGAATTGATGCGCAATGATCATTGGATGATCCCTGAGAACATAAAGATTATATCAGCGATAACTCTTATAACGATTCTATTGATCAGTACAATCAAAAGAGACAGCAATGACGAGAATATAGAAAAAACGAGTTGTTAAAAATCTCATTTTCAGCTTAAAAATTCATTTTTTTTAATAAAAAACGGCTTGATATTAATACTGCAAACACTACAATTATGGGTCTTAAATGGCTTATAAATAACGAACAATTTTCACCTGTATCAGGTATATACCATTTTAGATTTTCATATTTGCCATGGATCGG
>CAZNET010000273.1:0-4444 GCA_964571885.1 uncultured Pirellulales bacterium | reverse complement strand
GTGTAAGTACGTGAAGCCGGATTAAAAGACCATAAAGTGGTACTCGGCGTCACTGTACCGCTCCAGGGACTATCTACGGTAATGTCATAGTAACCGCTGGTATCCGTTGTATCACTTTCACCGGTACTGGTGCTGACCAAAACCTGACCAATACCGGCCCCGCCTGTCGTCTGCACATAACCTGAAATATTTACCGGAGTTGAAGCACTAACCACAACGGTGTAATCTTCTACTTCTCCATAAACCGAACTCCCGCATGCATCCAGCAGGTCGGTTCCGACAATTCGAACTCTCATTCGGGTACTTCCGGTCAATGCACCTGCAGGAGGTATAATGGTTGCCGTATAGGGCCCTTGTCCCGGTGTGCCGTTGACGCTGATCGTTTCGCCTGAATCATCAAAATCATAATCCTGATTCCAGTCTATCCATATCCCGCATTTATCATTATAAAACGGATTGCCATTGGTTATGGTGATGGGATAAGCGTTACCAATGACCATATTGGTACTGATTTGCGTGTAATCCTCATAATAATCACAACCGCTTGAATTATTAATCGTACCCACCTGAACATTGCTTATATATTCATAACAAAAATTACTCCATGCAGAACAATAACTTTGCGGATCATCATAATATACTTTGATCCACCAGCGATTAATATATCCTCCACCGGAAGAATAATCTTCTCGTGCCCACAATACCCAATCCTGATTCACCGGCCGGCCGTAAAAATATTCGATGCCTTCCTCTGTGTCACTAAGATAACCGGGATAAGCGGATCCATCCACAAGATTGTAAGTAAAATACCAATCAGAATCCGATAGCTCCGCATATAAAACCGACCAGGATTCTATTTCATAATGGACATCGATACATGTGACGGTGGAACCACTTGGCGCACCGTAAAGCGTTAAACCGCTGCCAGCCCAGTTACCCGTGGTTGGGATATCTACATCCAACTCGCTAACCTCATATTCATATACGCTGCCGCAATTCGACAAAGGCACAATATCCTCATCCTTCTGTTCCATAACAGATGCATTGCCTTCAAACGGGCGTGATTTATATAATATGAATTTTCTCATCACCGTTACGTCGGCGCCGCCGGTTATTAAAGATTTGACAACGGCTTCAGAAAGCTGCATAATCGCTTCGTCGCCGGCCTCAGAGAGTGTCATTTCGCTTCCCTCAGCGGTTTCAAGCAAAGATAAATTTTCGGCTGTCATATTTTCATCGAACGTAATACGGACTTCGAAGAAATTTTGAATATCTATCTCTTGAGAAAAACAAAAAGAAAAGAAACCCCAAAAAATAAAAAATGAGAGTTTTCGCGCTGCTTTCAAATTGATCGTTTCCATAATCGCCTCCTATAAACCGTTCAACATTGATTGCTCTCCTCCTGAAGCAAGAGCAACTCCATTGATGATTATAGGGAAGCGACCGATAATTGCAAGGAAAATATTTTAATTTTTTTGAAAGCCGACATTTGAATAAATTGTCTCTTATTTTACAAAAGAGCCGTTATTGAGGCTGTTCATTCTGAATGTCCGATTCGATTTCAGCTTTTAGTTTCTGAAATTCCTCATCTATATTCTCTTCAGTAATCTCTTGTTGTGCCTGTTCCCTGTACTGCTGCTCTGTTGGGACATTCATTTCTGATGCCGCGTTAGGTTCATTCTGGCTTGAGGATTTTTTACAGCCGCTTAAAATGAAAAAGGTTAATATCAGCACAATGATAATAATATTTTTTTTCATGTCATTATTCCCTTCAATGATGTTTGCACAAACGTTGAACAAACAGATCTCTTTCTATTGATGCATTCTTTTTCCTGTCTTTTTCTGCTGCTCTTTATATTCTTGTCTTAAATAAGACGTATCATTGGGGTCACGGATCAACGTCAGTTTTTGTCTTAGCTTCCTGTTTTTTTGAACATGTCTTAAGACCTCTTTTTCAAGCAGTGTCTCAACCTGCGTTATCAACATCTTATTATTCTTTTCTAAGGCGAGTTCCCTTATTCTTTCCAGTCTCGCAAGACGTCTTAAGTGTTTATTTTTTTCCTTTATGAAATGACGCTTTAATTTGTCAACATTTTCAGGCAATGAAGTTTCATTCATATCGTCCAAGGTAGTTTTTCTTTCGTGATACCGTTTCAGTTGATTGCCGTCGACGATACTTCGTACTAAACGTTGTCTTCTTATTTCGCGCTCGTTTAATTCTGTTGTTTTTTCATGATCCTTTGTTTTTGGGATTCTCATTCGGTATTTCCCTCTCCGCCGGATTTGTCTTTCATATTCCTGCTTTGTCATAATATCTGTCTGCTTATTTTCGAACTGATTGCTGTCTGCTGTCTGTTCGGAAATTTCTGCCGCACCAAAACAATATCCACTCAAAGTCATCAATGTCAAATTAAGCAAAAAATATTTTCGCATTTTTCCAAATCCTTCAAAATTAAACCTAAATATTCAGGATAATAAATTTTTTCCAAGATGTTATTATAGAAGAATTTATATGGACTATGGTGTAAATCCTGGAAAATCTTTATTACCAATATCATATAATATAGGAAAAAATATTAATGAATTTCACCTTATTTAACAATTTTTTTTATAAATTGGGTTGACAACGAAAAATAAACCGTTTAAATAATAACGTTCTTTAAAAAATTAAAGCCAGATCCCATAAAAGAATCTGGCTTCGGAGGAGGGTGATGAAAAGCTAATATGACGTTTTCAATTTTTATATTGTTATGTCCCATTTATTAATCGATTAATGGGCTCTAAAACCTTTAGGGAAAATAACAAAAAACTAATATTAATTACATATATTTAATCGAAAAAATAAATTTTTTTCGACAAATCTTTAAAAAAACCAATATTAAGCTGTAAAAGACCGAAATTTCAGTTAATTTTACGCTTGCCAAAGATCATTTGTTCTAATATTTTAACCATTATTATGTTATTTTTACATATAACAAATGAATTCGGTAAGCATTATGAGCTCTAAAATATCAATCGCTGATTTAAATGACATCGTCAACCAAAACAAGAAGATATCCGCCGTCAGTTGTTACGATTTCACCACGGCCAGGCTGATTTCACAAACTGATATTGAAATGATATTAGTTGGTGATTCGGCTGCTCAGTCGGTACTTGGCTATGACTCGACGTTGCCAGCGACGATGGATTTTATGGTCACGATCACCTCGGCTGTCAGACGCGGAGCACCGGATAAATTTCTCGTCGCAGACATGCCTTTTTTATCCTATCATCTGGGCACTTACGAAGCTATCAAAAATGCAGGCAGGTTCATAGCTGAATCCGGAGCTCAAATGGTGAAAATCGAGGCCAAAGGGTCTGATCTTGATGCCATCAAGGCGATAAGCAATGCCGGCATCGCGACTATGGCACACATCGGTATCAGGCCGCAAAGCATCAGCAAAGTCGGGAGATTCAAAGCCGAAGCAACCACCGCTGAAATGGCTGTAGGATTAATCCATCTGGCAGATCAAATGAGACAGGCCGGGGCCGCTGCACTTTTACTTGAAGGAACCGCAACCGAAGTTGCAAAAATTATTACCGAAAGAAGTGAAGTTCCCGTGATAGGCATCGGCTCTGGAAATCATTGCGACGGCCAAATTCTCGTTGTCCCGGATATCCTGGGTTTGCTTGAAGAACCCTATCCGAAATTTGTAAAGAATTATGCGAATCTCGCGGAGGAAACTAAAAAGGCGGTTACCGCTTATGATATGGACGTTAAAAACACAAAATATCCTGATGATTCGTGTAGCTACCATATGAAAAAAGGAGAATTCGAAAAACTTCAAAAGCTGATTTAAGGTTTTGCGCGAAAATTTTTCTTTCTTTTTGAAAAAAGCATTGAAATATACCGATATTTCTGTATATAATCATATTTATGGCTAAAAACGCAACAAATTGTTTCGCATCAAATGCACAATTCGTGTTAAGCAGCCTCCTTTTGCGCCGTTAGGCGCATATTACACTCACACCACAATCTAAATATATATTTTTCGCGGGAATGGCCGAAATTTATGGAATTTTTATGCTTTTTTTGCATAATAACCCTTTTCAAATAAGATGAAATTTGGAGATATACATATGTCAACTGAAAAAGACAGAATATACATATTCGACACGACACTTCGCGACGGCGAGCAGGCTGCGGGGACTCGTCTGGGCTCGAGAGAGAAACTCGAAATCGCCCGCCAGCTCGCCAGACTCAATGTCGATATTATTGAGGCGGGCTTCCCCGCCTCGTCGCCGGAAGATTACCGGGCGGTTGAACTGATTAGCGAGCAGATAAAGACGGTTACGATCTGTGGTCTGACTCGGGCCAGAAGCGAAGATATCGAAATCTGTGGAAAAGCCATCGCCAACGCAAAACGTTCACGGATTCATACTGGAATAGGCGTTTCGGATATCC
>CAZNET010000272.1:2018-4461 GCA_964571885.1 uncultured Pirellulales bacterium | reverse complement strand
CCAGCAGCTCGTAGCCTTTGTCGAAATGCCTGAAGGCCTTGAACTGAGGCATTTTCGAAAGCATCCCGGCGGCCTTGTCGATTTGCTGCTTTCGAAGCAGCCGTCTCAGCTCACGCGCCGTATCCGCAACTTCCTGCGTGCAGCTCGGACAGTCCCCGCAGTAAATGCCGCAATAACCCAGCATATCCATCTTCTTAGCCATCGGTTCAGTCCTTAAAACACGTTATGGATCAGAAATTTCCGAACGACGGTCTTCATGATACAAAATCGAATTTCTGTTTTCAAGACCACAAATATCATTGGAGGCTTTCGTCAGGCTGAGGTTCCAGGCAGGCCAGTGACGAAGATTCTTTTTCGCTTCTCTGCGCATCTGTCGAAGGATGTTCTCGGCCGATCTTCTGATATGTCCATTTTCTGTTTTTAACGCGAGTCGTTTGATCTCGGGATATGCATCGGTTGAGAGATGAGAGAGATAAGTAAGGTCGATCTCTTTGCCGTGTTCAAAATAACGGTCGATATTTTTTTGGGCGATAAAGCGGTCCAGGCTGAACGTGCTGACAAAAATCAGAAATACAAACGCCAATGACAGGGCGCCGCTGACAAGCCAGGTGATCGATTTGGCTCGAATGATCTTTATCATAAACAAAACAAAAACACCGGCCATCCAGAGCAGGAATAAACCGACAAGTATTCTAAGATAGGTATAGCCGTAAGCTTCTTCGTAAACGATAATACGTTTGAGTCCCGACGCGATGATCACGAGCGTTTGACAGATCATCGCGATCCAGGTGTACTCGACGAACCGGCGGATGCGTCCGGTCTGTTCTTTAAGCCGATGGGTCGTATAAACCACAATGGCCGAAACAAGAATCACCATCGCCCAGAACTCATAGAAACCCCGGTGGGCATATTCGGCGTACGTCAGATCGGTATCGCGTATGACCTCGATTCCGCCGAAAAGGTATTTCAACTGAATCATGATGAAGGACAGGAACAAGAGGTTGTTCATCAGCAGAAAAATAAAAATAATGACACCATCAAAATTCTGTCTCGGTTTGCTCTTAGCGAGATGAGATTTCAAGGCAAAGCCGTTCGAGACGGCGGCGAAATAGCCGCAGAGAAAAAACCACATGAAAATAATCACGACACCTCGTTTGAACAATTCCGGTCTCCAGATCAGATCAAAGAAGTCTTTTAGAAAATTTTCAAAGACAGGATCGGCTGAAACGAACAGCCAGGCAAAGACGATCATAAAGGGAACGGAAATAACGATCCCGATAACCACCTTGATCGCAGTCCGCGAGGCTTTTTCGGCACCCAACAGCATATTAAACGCCCTGCTAATTGCATCCGGTGCCGCAACGACAGCGGCACCTATTTTTTTGACCAGCGTTTCTGTTACGCCGATACTGTTAGAAAACGAGTAGCCGTTCTTGTCAATGAACGCCAAAGCACCGAGAGCGAAGTAGATCGTGGGGATCGCGGCGTAAAGAATAATGCTGTTTCGATACACGCAGACACACAGTGACAAATAGGCTATAAGCAGAAGGTTGAGGGACAGGGTCGTTTTGTTTTTGGAAAGATGCGTCTTTTTATACCAGAGAAGAAAGAAGACGACAACAGCGGCGAAAATCGGCATTGACAGGCCGTATGTACTATCCCAGAAAAGAAAATTCCAGATACTTGAAATCAGCAAACAGGCCAGTGCCACCGTAACGATCGACATCCGCACTCCTTTAATGATGCAGCTTTAATTGTTCATGCAGACTCTTTCCGTGCCGCAACAACGATAAAACCGATACTCCAACACGTGTGATAATACAGAACTTATTGCTTAATTGCAATAGACAAAATAACGATCTTTCTGATATAACTTTACGGCTGTAAAAACACAAAAGTTCAACTTTATATATGTAAAATTTTCTTACTTATTGATTATTTATTTTGGTTTTGGCAGTTTTGCGTTGGTTTCTTTCAGCCAGGCGGTCAGTTTTTCATTGAGTTCCTTTACCTTTTCAGGATCTTTTTTAAAAAGGTCGGTTGTTTCGGAGATATCGTTTTTGAGGTTATAGAGTTCGAATGCTTCGGGGCCGTACCATTTTATCAGTTTGAAGTCGCCGGCGCGGATGATGCTGTAGGGTCTCTGGTTGCCGCGGTAGTGCGGGAAGTGCCAGAAGATCGCGTCCCTGTCGAGTTTTTGTTTGCCGCCGGTTTTAAGCAGCCCGACGATCGACACGCCGTCGATAACTTTGCCTTTCGGCAGCGGCTGATCGGCCATATCGAGAAAGGTCGGCAAAAAATCGACCGAAGTAACCGGTTCGTCGCTTACCGTTGAGGGTTTGACCTTGCCCGGCCAGCGGACGATCATCGGTTCGCGAATACCGCCTTCGTAGGGGCTGCCCTTGCCGCTTCGCAAGGGATCATTGCGCGTCCCCACGCCCGG
>CAZNET010000272.1:0-2008 GCA_964571885.1 uncultured Pirellulales bacterium | reverse complement strand
ACGCCCGGCCAGACGAGACCGCCGTTATCGGAGAAAAACACCACCATCGTATTGTCACGCAGGTTCAGTTCATCGAGTGTATCGAGCACCCGTCCTACCGCGTCATCGACGCTTTCCACCATCGCCGCATAAGCCGGGTTTTTCTGCGGGCCGGTCGGTTCGATCTTTTCGTATTTTTCGATTTTCTCCTTCTTGGCCTGGATCGGGTAATGCACGGCGTAATTCCACAAATTAAGAAAGAACGCATCGTTCTTGTGCTTGCGGATAAACATGACCGCCTCGTCGGCTTCGCGGTCGGTCAGGTACTCGTCCTTTTTACGCGACTCCAGGGTCGGTATGCCGTACATTGCTTTTTGTCCCTTCCATATCTCATTTGCCGCTCGGCAGTACGGATCGAAATAACTCGGGGGCTCACCAAAGTGACACCCGCCGATATTGTAATCGAAGCCCTGTTTGTCGGGATACCAGTTCTCGCCGCCAAGGTGCCATTTGCCGATATGACAGGTGACATAGCCGGCCTGTTTCAACGCCTCGGCGATGGTTACCTCCTCGAGTTCCATGTATATCGGGTTGATCGGCGTCATCAGGGGCTTTCCCTCGTGGCTCTCATAGCCCGATGGATTGAGTTTGCCGTCGGTCAGTGCGCTTTCGGGGTGTTTGTATCTCATCCAGTCGGTGATACCCACCCGCGCCGGATACCGGCCGGTCATCACCGACGCCCGGGTCGGCGAACATACCGCGCACGCGGCATAGGCATTGGTAAATTTCATTCCTTCAGAGGCCAGTTTATCAATGTTCGGTGTTTGATAATAACTGCTGCCGAAACAGCCCACATCCGCCCAGCCGAGGTCATCGACCATGATCAGAACGATGTTGGGCTTCTTACATTCCGCGGCGAATAAGGTATTTGAAAATAACGAACCGACTGTTACAGCGCCCGCATACTTGAGAAAATCTCTGCGTTTCATCGAAGTGCTCCTTTATGTATCAATAACGTTTTCATCTTGATCTTTTACATACTATCATTTTTCCCGTGAAATATCAAGGCTCCTGTTTCAAGCAATAAAATTGCTCATTCGAGAGGCAATTGTCGTTTTGCTTCGAGCACGGGATTTTGGCCCGCACTGAGAGGCGTCAGGCGGAAGCGATAATGGTAATCCTTCGCGAACAATATGTATTTATCGAGCGGTCTTGCGCCCCAACTGTTTACACCGCCTATGGCCGTCTGCTTATAATCGATATTGAAAGTCACCTTATCTGTTATCGGCATCTCGTTGGTATGCATGGCTTCGTCAAGTTCCTGCTGAGTGAACGGCCAGGCGCTGCAGTTCAATAAGGGGATGCCGACCGCCATAATTCCGCATCCGTCGTCATCGGTTAACGCGAACCATCGAACATCCGTCCTGTTGGCCGTTTCCTGGGGCATGACATAATACTGGATATTGTCCTTGACGGTGGTTTTATATAATCCGACCATGGCCGAAGATTTTCTGTCCCAGTAGGTTTCCTGCGGACCGTTGCCGTACCAAGAGATGTTACTGAGCCGGCCCGGAACCCGCATCTGCATTCCGAATCTGAGAAGTTCCGGCAGGTTGGCATTTCGGGGACATTCCATAGTGCTGTCCACGACGATATCGCCGTTGCCGTAAATTCTGTATTCGTTGATATAGTTACAGTTCACTTCTCTTAATCTCGATTCGCTGACGACATGAACCACCTTCGGATTTAATTGTGTGCATACGATCCTGCTGATGGTTTTTTGATCAGCCGCTGTTTTCCAGACTTCACAACGATTACGCGCCCAGGTATCATTGTCCGCCATTGCCCGCCAGAAATTCGGGACCAGCGGCGATTCGATCAATTGTCTGCCGTTACAGACCCAGGATTCGATGGCGCCGGATCGTTTGAATATCTTTACCTCGAAATTTTTTCCCGTCACTACAATGGCTCCAATTTCGTGATTACAGGTCACTTCGTCCATGTTCTGAAGATCGGTCGCCGTGACCGA
>CAZNET010000271.1:0-4470 GCA_964571885.1 uncultured Pirellulales bacterium | reverse complement strand
AGCCCAATACGATGAAAGGAATCAATCGAAAGGCCGGCTGATAAGCATCTTTCCTGCCCGCTAAGGCAACTAATTCCTTACTGAAAAATATAAACACCAGAAAGATTATTGAAAATACCCTGGTAACCATATCGATATTTTTTTTTAAGATTATGTCAGGTTGGCTGTCCGCACCGGTTGCGGTTTTTAAATAATGCGGCGCCCTGGCCAGGGAAAATGAATTAACCAGCACACAATAAGCCAATGAGATATTGGCCGCCAATGAGAACACACCGTAATCATGGGGTGAAACATATTTTTCAACGATCACGCGTGATGACAAATTATATACCCATGTCGATAACAGATGAGGAACCACCGGAACAGAAAAGATCATCAGGGGAGATAAGTAGTGAAATGAAAAACACCTGCCTTTCAAAAATAAATATACTACATTTGGGATCATGATCAATATTGTATTGGCTGCAAAATAACCCAGCAAATAACCGTTCAGTCCAAATTTTCCTACGGCTATCAATAATATGATCAAACCATATCTGAAGAAAAAACATATCAGCGAATATATAACATAAAAACCCACTTTATGTTCGACTTGAAAATAAGCCAAATTAAGCAGGAAAATATTATTCATCATCGCGATCAGAAAAATTAATATTCCTGCAGGGAAAAAAACAAGTTGACTGCTGATGATGGGAAGAATAGTGTTACGAAAAACACAGAGGGTCAGTAACAGTATTAAACCGGAAACAAAATTATATAACAACACGGTTGTATATAATTCATGGCGTTTAGATGTGTCGTAGTCGTAATATAACCTGATGAAGCCGGTTCTTGTCCCCTGCTGAAAGATGATAAGAAAAAAAGGAATAATGGATAAATACAATGATAAATAGCCGTACTCTTTTACGGTCAGGTAGAATGTAAAAAGCGGAATGAAAATAAAATCCCCCAGTTTCTGGAGGATATTCCCGGTCGTATATAAAACAGATTCTCTGACTAATCTTTTACTAAGCATCTGAGAAACATATAATCTTTTTGTGATTACTCACGAATTAACTTCAAATCCTGTTTGCAGGCAGATCCAAGAAATAACGTGTCGATACTAAAGGCGATAAATCGATAGCCCTGTTCGATTCTTTTTTTTGCTTCTGCGACATCGGGCATCACGACGTGGGTTCCCATCAGAGCATTTATTTGTTTGGCTGTTTTGAGGATTTTTTCAAATGCTTGCTTGAAATCGGGATGCTCAAATTTTCCGGGTATTCCCATTGAGGCTGAAAGATCGTAAGGACCGACGATAAAGCCGTCAACACCTTTGACAGCAAGAATCGAAGTCAGATTATTAACCGCGTCGATATGCTCAATTTGCACAATGACGATGCTGTTGTTTTTTTGCCAATCGACATATTTTTCGAAGTCGAAACCGTATCCCTGTGCCCTGAACAAGCCGACTCCCCGCTTGCCTTCGGGTGGATATTTGGCGGCCTCAACCGCTTTTTGGGCATCTTCAACGGAATTGACATTCGGCACGATGATTCCATGCGAGCCGGCGTCCATGACTCGTTTGATCAATGTTGCGTTGTTTTCGCTTAGCCGAACTAACGGAACACACCCCGCTAAATCGATCGTTTGAATCAAATGAAATGTTTGATCGATATCGATGGCACTGTGCTCCATGTCCACAACGAGCCAGTCAAAACCGGATTTAGCCATAATCTCAGCGCTGACGGTACTTGGAATCTGAAGCCAGGAGCCTATGGTCAGTTCTTTGTTCATTATTTTTTGTTTGAGGTTATTACGCATGTTTCTGTTCCATGATCTTGAAAATTGTCTCAGCGATAATAAAATCGTCTTCGGTATCGATATCAACCGCTTCGAGTTTGCTTATTTCATACATAAACGGCCTAAGTCCGATGCGTTTATTGCCGGCAGCCTTAAAACTGTCTTTCGAAAAAATATAAAAGCAGGAATTCTCTTCGAACAACGCCGGCAGATCCTGAGTCCGGATCAATTCCTTCGGATTATGATTTACCGGATACCCTTCGGCATCATACAAACGCGTTTGGTATTTGGTGACCGAGAACAGGGAATCATATCCTGCCTTTATTTTTTCCAAATAGGTGTCTATCGCTTTTTTTATGGTCGCTTCCCTGACAAGAGGATTGGTACTGTGTGCCTGCAAATAATGGGTCGATTTTGAATTCTTCAGATCGTAATCGATGATCTTATTCATCGAAACAAAATCGCCTCTTAATTCCTCCGGCCGTTCATGGATAATTATTTTATTCGATAAGGATTGAGCCAGACGGGAAATTTCAGCGCTATCGGTATTAATAATAATCTGATCGATCCGGGGATTCTTAAGAAGCTTTTTCATGATCGCATAAAACAAAGGTTCATCCCCAAATGCACGAATATTTTTATTCGGCACTCTTTCCGAGTGTTCTTTCATCGGTATTAATGCGGTGATATGCATGCGTTACGACATAAAGCCTATTCTGTGGATATTCCGAATAAATCAAGCAACTCCTCGATTGCGGCCCACCCCATATTTTCTATGGCACGATTTGAAGAGCCCCCTTGATGACATGACATTATGATTTTTTGATGACCGGCCAGTTTAGGATTAATTTCGGGTTCATTCTCAAGGACATCCAAGGCACAACCGGCCAAGTGTTCCGATTCCAGCGCATCCAATAAAGCCTCTTCATCCAGCAAATCACCCCTGGCCGTATTAATTAATATCGAACCTTCTTTCATTTTCAAAAAAAATTCTTTATTTAATATGTGATAGTTCATCGGTTCCATGGAGACATGCATGGTTACCACATCACTGTTCTTAAGCAAATAATCAAGAGATGTCAGCCGCATGGGTGAAGGGACAATTCGGTCTCTGATGTCATTAACAAGAATATTGGCGGTTTTTAATCGTGCTAATTTATCACAGACAACACTGCCCACATGACCGTAGCCGACAACACCAACCGTAATTTCCGATAGCTCTTTACCCGGCAGTTTTTTCCAGGCACCCGCTTTAGCTGATGTACCCGATAGATTTAGATTTCGCAACAACGTCAATAGATGACAAAGCGTTAATTCCGCAACAGAATCAGAATTGGTCCCCTTGCGATATTTCAGATTAATATTGTTATCTTCGACCGCCTCAAAATCGATATTATCCAGACCGACTCCGTATTTCGAAACAAATCTTAACAACGGCAGGGACTCGATAACATTTCTTGTGAATTTCTCGGTTCCGAGGACAATGCCATCGGCCTCCGATAAAAATTCCACTAATTTTTCGTCTTTCAATTTCTCTTGAGATGTATTTAATTGTATGTCTGGAATATATTTTTTCAATTCCGAAACAAGCAGCTTGTTCCGGGAAAACGTTTTTGATGTCACCGCGATTTTAGGTTTACCCACGGCGGCTTCATATCTTACTTTTGGAATGTCATTAAATTGACTGTGTTCGCCTGCCGCATTGTACATTTCTATGCCACGGTCCCGAAGATATGCATAGGTTCGTCTCAGCCAATCTCGAAGATGAGAGAATATAAGTTCGTTACCCTTGCGGATATCCGTTCCGTCATAAGCATTCTTATAAACCGTCTTCTCCGTATCGTAATGAGCATCTAATCCCAATAGATAAATTCGTTTACATCCTAAGTAAATAGCCAACTGGATCTGAATAGCGAATACTGTTCCGGGATAAAAAACCTGTTCCTCCATGTTATGTGAGAAAAAATCACTGCTGTTCGGAAAACACCGGGTTGTTTCAACATAAAAAGTTTTATCCGGTTCAAATATATTTTCATAAGGTTTTAATTTGCTTTGAAAGCTATTTGGAAAAATCAGATACGGAACTTCCTTAATGGTATGAATACTCGGCAACAAGGGCTCAAGCCTGTCATAATCGACAAAACACATGAAATCATAATCATAGATGTCACTGTCAAGAAGAAGCTGGTTGCAGCCGATCGTTATTCTATTTGTTAAATGTTCCAGATCCAGCTTTTCTAAATGAGGAGCCGTGCCGAGACAAAATGCGGTTTCTCCTTCTTTAATGTTATGCAGTTCCGAAATTGATCTTTTTTTCATAACATCCCGCTTTCGTTCGTATTAATATGTTAACAATTACGCTTCAATTCAATTTAATAAATACTACTAAATATACTATCTCATTTAAGTTTGTTTGTATGAACTTGCTCAACTCCAGATAAATACTCCCGGACGAACACAATAAATACTGACATGAAAAAAGCGACCACGACTGACAATAAAACGATTAACATGCGTCTTGGTTTCGATTTAACCTCAGCGGGAATTGCGTGGTCTAAAATCTGTATCGTCGGCATGTTCTTCGCCTCTTCTATTTTTGCCAATTCATATTCTTTGACTAATAATTCGTAAAGCATTTCCTTGATTTTGGCTTCACGCGATAACAGATTTTCAATTCTGCTCAATTCT
>CAZNET010000270.1:0-4482 GCA_964571885.1 uncultured Pirellulales bacterium | reverse complement strand
CGACAATGTACGAATTTACAACCGTGCTTTGAGTGATAGTGAGATTGAGGATTTGTATGACTCCGGCGGATAATCGTTTTATATGAAAATTTAAAATTATCCAGAGCCGTCTTTAGTCTTGAAGACGGCTCTTTTTTTTGTTAGAATTGTTTTTTTGCTGGAACAGGATTAGAACAGGATTATAGTCGGCTTAAGCGTTATTGATGGAATTTCCTGAAAAAGTAACAATTGGCAATCACACGATCGAGATCGTGCCCCGGTACAATGAAACGGATCAGGGCGGCGTTATTCACCACAGTATTTTTCCGATCTGGTTCGAAATGGGCAGAACCGAACTTTTACGGGTCAACGGCCTGGCATATAAGGACCTTGAAGCGGCAGGGGTATTTTTCGTGATCGCCGAGCTGCATATCAAGTATCGCCGGCCGTGCTATTACGACGAACCGCTCGAACTTGAAACCCGCTGTGAAAGGGTAACTGCCAGCAAGGTAGAACACCGTTACAGCCTGAAACGTAAAAATAACGGTACGGTGATAGCCGAAGGTTACAGTTACCTGGCCTGTGTTAATAACGAGGGGAAGATTCGCAGGATTCCGGAATTTATGTATCCATCTGATTGATATGATTGTTATAATTAATTCAGTTTGTCATGCCCGCGCAAGCGGGCATCCAATAAAAATATCAAATAGTGATTCCCGCCTTCGCGGGAATGACATTTGGATGTATGTTGTTTGATAAAATGATAGAAAATTGGGGTATGAATGTCGTCAGATAAAAAAGAAAACTGCGGTTTGTTTGGTATTTATGGAGACCCCGCAGCGGTCGAGAAAACCTATTTTGGTTTATACAGTCTTCAGCATCGCGGCCAGGAATCGGCAGGCATGGCATCGACGAATGGCCGGTTCATTCAGTGTTATACCGGGATGGGTACGGTTGCGAGGGTTTTCCGCAGAGGTTCGGGAGTACTTGAGAATTTATCGAATCCCGTCGCCATCGGGCATGTGCGTTATTCCACCGCCGGTTCGAGTAATCCGATCAATTGCCAGCCGTTGCTGTGCGAATATTCCCGGGGCCAGGTCGCCGTGGCACATAACGGAAATCTCATCAACGCGTCACTATTACGGGATGAGTACGAGGCCTACGGAAGTATATTCAAATCCACTTCGGATACGGAGATCATTACGCACCTGCTGGCTAAGCCCACGCACGTGGCCAAGCCGGACCCGATCGGACATGTGCTCAATCATCTGCAGGGCGCGTATTGCCTGTTGTTCCTTTATCCGGACCGTATCGAAGCGGCACGGGATCCGTACGGCATTCGACCGCTGGCGATCGGTAAAACCAAAAACGGCGCCTATGTCGCCGCGAGCGAATCGTGCGCGTTTGATGCTATCGGCGCAACGTTTATCCGCGAAGTCGAACCCGGTGAGATCGTGACAATCAACGACAAAGGTATCAGCAGCCGATTTTTCGTCAAGAAAGGTTCGATCACACCGGCCCATTGTATTTTCGAGCATATCTATTTCGCCAAACAGAACAGTTTTTTCTTTGGCGACAATGTCCATGAATTCCGCAAACGTCTCGGCAGAAAATTAGCCGACGAGCATCCGGTGGACGCCGATGTGGTCATCCCGGTACCGGATTCGGGGACCGCCGCGGCGGTGGGCTTTGCCGAACAGAGCAAGATCCCCTTCGAGATGGGTCTGATCCGAAGTCACTATATCGGACGGACGTTTATCGCCCCGAGTCAGGAGCTCAGAGAACTGTCGGTCAATCTGAAGCTGGCGGTGGTCAAAGAGACCGTGAAAGATAAACGCATTGTCGTGGTCGATGATTCGATCGTTCGGGGGACAACGACCCGTGGTAAGGTCCGGGCACTGCGTGACGCCGGTGCCAAAGAAATCCATATGCGCATCAGTTGTCCGCCAATCCGGTTTCCGTGTTTCTATGGTATCGATTTTCCGACCAAGGAAGAACTGCTCGCCAATAACAGGGATATCGATCAGATAAAGGAATTTCTTGAAGTGGACAGTGTCGGTTATATGTCACTGGAAGGCTTATTATCATGTGCCACGCAGCCCGACGATCATTACTGCACCGCGTGCTGGAGCGGCAAATACCGACTGCCCGTGGATGTGGCGGTCAATAAATTCACAATGGAAAAATATCAGATGCGAATGTTTGACGAAGAATTCTGAAATGGCAAAAACAATCAGCTACGAACAAGCCGGGGTAAGCATCGACGCCAACGATGAGATGGTCGATCGGATCTATTCGTCGGTAGCCAGCACCTTCGGGCCGAGGGTGCTCGAACTAAAAGGCGGATTTGCGGGAATGTTCAGGCTCGATTACGACGAGAAACTCTTCAAGAAAAATTTTAAAAATCCTGTGCTGGTCGCCTGCACGGACGGTGTCGGCAGCAAGGTACAGCTCGCCGCAAAAATGAAAAAATATGACACTGTCGGCATCGACCTGGTCGCGATGAGCGTCAACGACATGCTCGTCCAGGGGGCCGAACCGCTTTTCTTTCTGGATTATATCGGCATCAACACACTAAGCCCTGAATTGATCGCTCAATTAGTTAAAGGTGTCGCAGAAGGCTGCAGACAGGCCGACTGCGCCCTGATCGGCGGTGAGACCGCGGAGATGCCGGACACCTACCGCAAGGGGGACTTCGATCTGGCGGGCTTTGCCGTCGGTGTCGTCGAACGCAAAAAAATTATCACCGGCAAAAACGTCAAGGCAGGAGATGTTATCCTCGGTCTGGGCTCAAATGGTATCCACAGCAACGGCTACTCGCTTGTCCGCCACATCTGTTTCAAACAGGCACAATTGTCCGTCAACGACGCAATCAAAGAACTCGGCGGCGCAATTCTCGGTGACGTGCTGCTGGAACCGACGCGCATCTATGTCAAACCGATTATCAAACTGCTGTCACAATATAAAGTAAAAAAGGTCGTTCACGCGATGTCGCATATTACCGGCGGCGGACTGGTGGGGAATATTTCGCGGGTACTGCCCCGCCGATGCGACGCGGTACTTAACAAATCAAGCTGGCAGGTCCCGGCGGTATTTGATTTTCTGCAGAAGACCGGTCCGGTCGAGGAAACCGAAATGTTCCGCGTTTTTAATATGGGCATTGGTTTTGTGCTGGTCGTCGCGGAAGATTTTGCTCAATCAATCACGGCCAAATTGACGAAGTATGGAGAGACGGTTTATACGATCGGGCGAATCACCACCGGCTCGGGTCAAGTCATGATTCGATAATGAAACGTTCCTAAAAGAAGGGATTCTTTGAAAAAGGAACAAAAAAATAAAATTGCAATACCCCAAAGTTCTCTTTCCGCACAAGCCGGTTTGTTCTTCATCATCTATTCGGCTTTTTGCATTTATTTATACATTCCCTATTTTCCGCATTTAATCACACAACAGTATCTGCTGATCGTCTCTTCCCCGATCGGCGCGCTGGGCGTATTTATCCTAAGCCGGCGATGGGTATCTTCCTGCTGGTGTTCGTTTGCCGCGGGCGCTTTATACGGCTTCGGCCCTTTTGTCTTGTCTTTGAGTCAGTTTCATATCACGGCCTCTCTGCTGGGGGCGTTTATCCCATGGCTGTTTATGCCCGCGGTTTTCTGGTTCAGAAAAAAACGGAATCGTTTATTGACAATCATGATGATGTCATTTCCCTTTATGGCAATAATCGGTTTTTTTCAGCTGTCGGCTCGTTTGGGTTTATTCGCCATGCCGATACAAACAACAAACCGCTTTCGCCAGTTATACAGCTTGCTATATCCTTTGATACCTGTATATGATTCAGTTGTCACTTTTAGTTTCTATCATATTCCGGTCAGTCTTATCGTCTTCGGAACTGCAATGTTCATCACTGCAAAAAGACACTTGTTTCTCTATGTCACGATCCTGGGTATGGTTCTCGGCGTATGTAAAAGTTTTTTGTTAGTCAGTCCGCTGATCTGGTTTTCAATTCCCGCTGTCTGGGGCAGTATTTATATGGCAACGGGGATGGAAGGATTTCTCCTGGCCGGCAAAAAAGACGCGAAGTGGTTTGTTATCATTGCGTTAATCGCATCATGTCTGGGTCTTTTTAACTGGTTTTGCGCAAAACAGCTTTTTTGCTTCACTGCAGCGGCTGAGAACCAGACTCTATTGTTTTATCAAAGTGTTCAACTGCATATTCTGGCGGGCGTTCTGTCGATGATGATGTTTTTTTTATGCAGGTCCTGCTTTCACTTCAAAAGGTTTCGATTATGCTTTTTGTCTGCTGCGGTTTTACTGGATATTTTCATATGCTCGATGATCGTTATCCGTCATGTCATGTAAATTTACTAAAATTATCATTGACATTTCACTATCCGTTTTCATATAATTCTTTTGTATAAGCTTTATTAGATTGTCCTGGAGAAAATTTATGAAGTGTAGTAAATGGCTGTTTTGGTTGCGAAAAACCAGGGCAATTTTTTTTCT
>CAZNET010000269.1:0-4487 GCA_964571885.1 uncultured Pirellulales bacterium | reverse complement strand
AGAAAACTCCCGAGGGAAAACCGGCGCTTACCCTGATTTGTGCCGGTGACGGACGCTGGAGCGGCAATCCCGTTGAAAATATCAAAAACGCCGTTGACACGGTTCGGAAAGATCCCCAGGGAAAGAATTATTATTTCATTCGCCCCATGGATCTGGCGGCAACCTGGGATGAAACGAATTTACAAACACGGTCAAAAGAAGAAATCCGAAAAATAATAGATAAAGGAGTATGCTAAAAAGTCACGCAGGACTCTGAAGATTGCTTCAGGTGTCTAATGCTTTCGATAGGACACGGATATTAATAATAGGAACGTTGTTGAATGTAAGGGCATGAGATATGGCTAATAATACCATTGACACGATCGTTGTCGCCGTCTATTTTTTAATCATCTTTATTGTGGGATACTTTTTAAGTAAAAAGTATCGACTCAGTTCGACAGAAGAATTCATTACCGGCGGACGTCACCTGAAATGGTGGCAAACCGGATTGACATTGGTGGCGATGGTGATTGATCCCGGGATCATGGGTTTAGCGGGGCTTAGTTTTATTTACGGTTTTTACGTAATCCAGTGGAACGCGGTGAACATATGGATCACCCCGTGGTTTGCGGCATTGTTTTTCATTCCCGTCTATTGGCGGTCCAAGATCGTTACCACACCCGAGTATTTGGAAAAACGATTCAATGTGCAGACCCGTGCGTTCTTTTCCGTGATCATGGTGTCAATGCTCGTTGCCACAATGGGCTATGCAGTCTATATGGGATCACTGCTGCTGCACACGCTGCTCGGCTGGCCCATTTATCTTAACGCCGCTCTCATCGTATTTGTCGCCGGCTTTTATGTTATTTACGGCGGCTTGAGAGCGATGCTTGCCATGGATGTGTTCCAGGCAATATTTTTGCTGCTGACCATCTCCGCCGTCGGTATTACCGGAATTGTTGTTCTGGGAGGTTTTGACGGGATATTCGCGATCGAGGAACTTGGGAAATCAGGACGACCGCTGGACAGTATCTTGCCTCCCGTTGACTGGGATATTACCACCGAGACATTTATGCCGCTGCCGGCTGTGTTTACCTGGGCGGTGATCGCCAGTATGGCATTTTTTGTATGCAATTTCAGTATCGCCCAGCGGTTGTTGGCATCTAAAGACGAAAAACACGCTCAAAAAGCGATGATATTCAATTGTGTATGTAATGTATTTGTCCTGATTTTTGCTTATATAGCGGGTGTTGCCATGCGTGTCAAAATGCCCGATATTGTGCCGGACGAATCCTTTATGCAGATCATCTTCACCTACTTCCCGGTAGGTATCCGCGGTGTATTGATCGCCGGGCTTATGGCCGCGCTGCTTTCTACGATTGACGGCCTTATTTCATCATCAAGCTCTTTGATCACACAGGATATTTACCTTCGTTTTATAAAACCCAAGGCAACCGGCAAAGCCTTGAAAACATTTGTTCGTATATTACAGGTAATTATCATCGCCCAAGTTTTTTGGATTGTCCCGATTTTCATAGGCGATGAATCATCCCTGGAAAAGGTCCAGAATTACTATGGAAATGTACTGGGCCTGATGATCGCGTTGTTCTTTCTCGGCGTATTTTCCATACGAACCAAGCCCTGGGCAGCATTTTGGGCCATGCTTTTTTCGCTGTGTCTCAGTTTCTTTCTTGATTACAAAACCGAGATCAACTTCCAGTACATAGGCACCATCTCATTTGTGGTAACGTTGTTTCTTGGAATCATATTGAGTACATTTTTAGGAAGATCAAAATCGCGAGCAGAACTGGAAAATTTAACCATCTGGACTTTACCAGATGTCAAAGGGCCTTATGTGGGATTCAAATCATGGAAGCAGCTCTGGTACTGGGCTGTTATATTACCTGTCAGTTGGGCATTGATCTGCTGGTTATGGGAAATGAACGTATAAAACGATTGGGGTAAAGTTATTTTAATAAATGGGAACTTATTTGTAATTTAGGAGATCATCGTGAAAGATACGAAGTACGGCAATTTTTCACCTGACGGCAAAGAATTTATCTTAAAAAACCCGCGTTTAGCACGTCCCTGGATGAATGTTATCTCAAACGGCAACTGGGCCTATGTGGCCAGCCAGCTTGGCGGCGGCTATTCCTTCCTGATCAATCCTACTGTCGGACGAATTACCCGCTGGCATGTTGACGGCGTGCCGAGGGACAGTGTCGGAAAATTCGTTTATCTGCGTGACGAAGAAACCGGCAACTGGTGGAACGCAAACGGTTATCCGCCAACGAAAAAATATGACGACTGGACCTGCCATATCGGCTTGGGTTACAATCGTATCAAGATGCAGAACAACGGCATCGCCAGCGAGATCCTTTATTTCTGCCCCATGCCCGACGCGGATTCTTTCGGCGGTGACGATGTCGGCGATCCCTGTATGATCTGGCGAGTCAAGTTAACGAATAATTCCAATAAAAAGAGGATTATTTCTGCCACCAATTACGTTGAATTGGCTCTTGGAAACTGGTTCGAAGATACCTCATGGCGTGAGTTCTATCTGCTTTTCAATCGTCAGGAGTACAAAGACCAGGTCCTCTACACCCGATCGACTCAGTGGGTAAAATATATCGGCGGATGGCAGGCGGCCAACGCTGACGCGAACAATATCTGGTTTGATTATGCGGTTTTTCTGGCATCAACGGCAAAAGTCACCGGCTACGAAGGCGACCGGTATGAATTCGTCGGCGATTACCGCGACCTGTCCGACCCGCAGGCGATGGACAGCGGCAAGCTGCGAAATCATACCGCCGTGGGCCGGGACGCCTGCGAATCTCTGCAGCATCGGTTCGAACTTGAGGCCGGCGATTCTGCGGAGTACGTACTGGTTCTCGGAGCTGTCCCGAAAGAAGCTGAGGACGCCTCTTCGCTCACATCGAAATACCTGGACTTGAAAAAAGCCGATGAGGCCTTTGTCAATAATCAGACCTACTGGAACAGGGTTATCGAAAGACCCTATATTGAAACGCCGGACAAGGACCTGAACCTGATTTGCAATTACTGGTTTAAATATCAGGCCGCGAATCTTGCATGGTGGAACCGGAACACCGGTTACTGCTATTCGGGCATCTATAATTTCGGCGTGCGGGACGGGTGTCAGGACGCCGCGGGGCGTCTGCCCGAAGAGCCGCAGTGGGTTCGTGACCACATTGTAAAGCGGATTATGATATGGCAATTCGAAGAAGGTGACTACGCGCACGGCGGCAATTTTCTGAACATGCAGGGAGCCCGTACGTTTCACTCGGATGATCCGATCAACCCGATATTCATCGTATCGAAATATGTCCGCGAAACCGGCGACTACAGCATCCTGGAGGAAGTGACACCGTATGCGCACACCAACGGTGAAAAGGCGGATACCATCTATAACCATCTTGTCAAAGGCATTGACTTTTTCTTCAGGAATTTCAGTGACCGCGGGCTGCCGCTGATCATGAAAGCGGACTGGAACGATGCAATGGATCAGATGGGCAATGACCGCAAAGGCGAATCGGTGATGCTGGCCTTCTGGGCAATTTACTGCATTAAAGAATTCTATACCTGCATGGAATATATGAAAGACGAAGCACGATTAAAAGAATATAAGGACAGACTGCAAAAACTCGCTGACACGTTAAACGATGTCGCCTGGGACGGCCAGTGGTATCAGCGTGCCACGCATGACAGCGGCTGGATTCTCGGAACAAAGGACAATACCTACGGTAAAATATGGGCCAATCCCAATTCGTTCGCGATCGTCAGCGGCGTGACATCGGAGCAGCGCAAAAAAACCATATTCAAGTCGTTTGAAAAATATCTGGACCATGAACTGGGCAGTTACGCGTTTTATCCTCCGTTCGGGGAACCGGATTCGCGGGTGGGCATTATCAGCCGTTTCGCACCGGCGACCAAGGAAAACGGTTCATTCTTTACCCACACGTCACGCTGGCGGATCTGGGCGGAGTGTTTCGGCGGCCGCGGTGATAAGGCGTACGAGGTCCTGCACAAGATGATGCCGACGACCTATCACGAAAACGACCCGGATACCTACCGGATCGAACCGTACGTGGCGTGTCAGTATATTTACGGCCCCGAGTCGGACAATCCCGGCGAAGGTTCGCATTCCTGGGCCACGGGTTCAGCCGCGTGGACACTGGTGATGGTGTGGGAATGGATCTTTGGCGTGCGCCCCGAAGTCGAAGGTCTGCGCATCGATCCGTGTATGCCTTCGGACTGGACACAGGCAAAGCTGATTCGAAAATACCGCGGCGCGGTGTATCACATGACTTTCGAAAAACCCAAAGGTATCTGCAAAGGTAAGGTGAAAATTATTCTGGATAGCGAAGCATTGAGTGATAATATCATTGAGCCTCAACCCGAAGGCAAAGAATATAAAGTAGAGGTCTTTATTCAAAAGTAAGTCTTTCAAATAGTCCCGAATAATCAATATCCTTATCATTGTTTCACAA
>CAZNET010000268.1:0-4498 GCA_964571885.1 uncultured Pirellulales bacterium | reverse complement strand
TTCGGGCCCGTATCACCGTCACCGATGGGTTTATGGTCCTGGGAAGACTCCATCACATAAATATTGTGACCGTCCACAAACGCCAGAATGGAAGCTTCTTCCCCAAGAAGTTTGTCTTCTACAACGATTTTATTACCCGCATCTCCGAATAGTTTGTCACGCATGATTTTTTCGGCGATATTGATGCCGTCTGAAGGATCGTCACATACATACACACCTTTGCCTTTGGCTAAACCCGCGGCTTTGATGACAACGGCTTCATCACGGCTGGCGATATATCTTTTGGCGTCTTCGAAGCGGTCGAATATTTGTCCCTCGGCGGTCGATACCGAAGCGGCACGCATGAGATGCTTTGAAAAAGCTTTATCTGCTTCAAGTTGTGCCGCCTGACCCGAAGGGCCGAACGCCTTGATACCTTCTTTTTCAAATGCGTCAACAATTCCATCGGCTAAGGGATCTTCCGGACCGACGACCACAAGCTCGACATTGTTTTGTTTCGCGAAGTCGATTAGTTTCTTCTGTTCGTTCACGGAAATATCGATATTCTCGCCCGCCTGGACGGTTCCTGCGTTGCCCGGGGCAATAAACAAACGTCGTATCATCTTCGATTGAGCCAGTTTCCACGCAATCGCGTGTTCTCTGCCGCCGCTGCCTATCAATAGTACGTTCATTTTTGACCTTTCAGGGTAAAATGGTTATTTCTTAATTTATTGCTAATTTACCAGAGTTTCTCATATTTCACAAGTCATTCTCTACGTCAAATGATTGATCAATAAACCAGTGAGTGATGATGCTCTCGGCCGCGTCCGGCAGGATACCCAAAATCCATGCCAAATCGATGACAGTAAAACGCTGGCGGATCTGATGCATGTGCAGAAGAGCATCCAACGCCCGGGTTTTCGAACAACCGATATCTTTCAGAGTAACCGCCGAGCCGGATTGGACCAAATACGTTCTGATTTTTTCGGGGGAAACGGCCAGAGACCTTAATTTGTGTTTAAGTTCGGACCATAACGCCGGTTGCTCGAGTTTATCATAGACCGTTTGAAGATGAGATTTTTTTAATTCATATTGCTTATTGACCGCTTGTGCGATGGACGATTTTGACCAAAAAGAAAGATCGATCGACGCCGGCATCGAACGAATGATCGGCTGGTCGATCTTCAAAATTTTTTCATATAAAACCGCGGAAAATAAGACCCCCAGCCCCACCTGGCGCCCGTGAAGGTCATGCTGTTTCGCATCCAGCTCGGTCATCATATCAAGAGTATGGCTGAACAGATGTTCGCCTCCGCTGGCCGGGGCGCTGGTCCCGACTAACGTCATCGCGATGCCGCTGTAAAAAAGCGATGCGAACAAAGCGCGGATGGCTTCGCTGTCACGGTCTTGTAGCTTCTCGGGATGTTCCAGATAATAAGGTTCCAACTGTTTGATCATCTCGGCGCAGTATCCGCAATAGTATTCACCGAACAGAAAGTTATTCAGTACCCAGTCCGTTTGACTTTGAAAGCGGGCGATGATATCACCGAAACCCGCCGCCGTCATTTCAAACGGTGCGTTTTCAATAATCTCCGCATCGGCGAAAACCGCGATCGGTGCTTTGGCCTTGATAAGAATTTTGACCCCTTCGACTTTAGCCGCTACATTGGCCGCCGCGTAACCATTCATCGAAGCGGCCGTCGCAAAAACCACATAAGGAATTCCCAGTTCAAAGCAGGACCACTTACAAAGGTCATTGATAACGCCGCTGCCGACCGCAATGACAAGATCAGATTCCGCCGACCGCAATTGATCCATTAAACCATGGACCGTCTTTTCGTCGCAAACAGGCGACTGGTCCTTTACGTCTGCTATCTCAATAGAATTGATTTGATATTGCCTGAGCCTGAGCCGTTGACAGATTTGGCTCCCCGCGATTTGATGGGTTCGAATGTCGCCAACCACCGAAATCGAAGATACTCCGTCATCGGAAATTAAATCTTCCAGATATTCGACGAACCTCTTCAGGATATTTCGTTCGTACACGAATGCCCGTACGGGCACATGGTGTTCTCTGCCGCAGTGACATTCAAATGTAGTATTCAATAAGTCCTTAAAATGCAAAAAAACGTTCCTTAAATGCTTATTCTACCTTTTCGACAGTGGAACTGTACCAAATAAATACGCTTTACACAAGAGCGGCAAAAAGCTAATATTAAGGGTAGCCCTGATAATTGCTCTTGAGCGGTAAGGTGAAGATTTTTGATTTCCGTCAAGCAAGGCAAATAAGCTTGAGCCAAAGCTAAAACGGCTTTTGGCTGACGATGGACGCAAACAAAAACAGTTCCTTGCCCGCCAAAATGAATTTTTAGAGGTGCCCTTAAGTTTTACCGTATTATCCGCTGTATAATAGCTGAAGCTTTCGCCGATAAATTCATTAAAGATATTGACGAGTTCCGATCATCCTGATACTCTGTTAAAGCATAATTTTAGGAGCATGATTTTGGAATTAAGCTGGTTAACAAAATTAAAGATCGCCATAACCGCCGGCGCTGGGATTCTTTTGATCGGCATTTTATGCTGGCCTATGGTCAAACCCAGCGACCCCTATGATCCGGTCGCTTTTTGCGTCGGTCAGATCAGCCTGATGGATGTGATACTTGTTTCCTTGGTGGCATTTATCAGCGGCCTGATCGGCTACTTTATTTCATGGCCTTACGGCAAAGACATCGGCGTTATCGCGGTGCCGTCCGGCCTGGCTCTCTGGGCACTAAGATCCGGTACTATTGGCAGCTTAATGCAGGCCGCAAAGGACCTGCAGGACAGAATGGCCGTTTTTAACAGCATGAAATTCGAATCTTTTCTTTGGCTAATGATTATCGCCGCCGGATTTACCGGCGTCATGACCGCCAATACCATTGTCCCCGCCAAAGAAAATCATGACAAAAACCGCAACGATGAAAAAAAGAAAACCCAAACATACCTTTATGGTATTTTGGCAGTATTGCTGTCAGCCATTATTGGCTTGTTCGTCATAACAATACTCGCGCAGGGGGTCAGACAGGACGATACCCGGCTCGGTTCGGTTGTCGCCCAGCCTCATGTCAGTCAGATCGCCTTCGCGGTTTTTTGCGCATTTGCCCTGGCCGCTTTTGCGGCAAAACAATTCTTCGATAAAAGTTATATCTGCACCGTGATTTCAGCCCCGTTTGTTACTTGGATATCGATCATTATTTACGCAAAACCAAAAATAATTGAACACCTGCTGCAGAATCAGCCCGCCATTTTCTTCCCCCACCCCGCGATCGCCGTCCTGCCGGTTCAGATGCTGGCCTTCGGCTCGCTCGGTTCCGTTTTAGGATATTGGCTCGCTATAAAGTTTAATTACTGGAGAAAAAGCGAAATTAAGTAATAAATAGACTCGATTCCCCTTCAAATCACACTGTTTTTTTCAAAATAAAAAAAGCCGAATAAACCATTATTATAGAATAACTTGCGGAATATACGTCCTATAATAGAGGATGATTGTGAATGCAAAAATAAAAATCGCTGTTTCTACCCCTCAAAATAACCGAAAAAATAGTTGCGTACAGTTGTGTGAAAACGTACGCTACTTGGTTAAGTTCTTGCATTACAATGAAATAGGAAAACTTCAGAAACACCGTCGTTGAACTATTTCATCCTGTGATCGTAAGAGGATGTAGCCAGCCGACAAAAGGAGTTGAATATGTTGGTTTTAAGCAGACAAAAAGATGAATCAATTATGATTGGTGATGACGTGGAAATCACCATCGTGGATGTTCGCGGTGACAAAGTCAGACTTGGTATAACGGCTCCGAAAAACATACCGGTCCATCGCCGGGAGATCTATGACGCGATCCAAAAGGAAAAAACGGAAAATAAGGATAAACAACAGTAAAACCGACACTTTTTTCTTTTTTTCTTGAGTTGTTCGGTTTTACTTATTTGCCACCCGTTTTAAGAAACGGGTTTTTTTATATCTGCTTATAATAGCTGCGAATACTCTCAAAAATCTCCTTGGCCTTTTATCTTAAGCCCTTCATCGAACCACAGGCCCACTCGGCCAAGTTACCCATCTCAAACTCAAATGAATAGAACGTTATACTGAAATCATATCTTCCGCCGGTCGATATTTCTCCGCGCTCACCTGCTCCAATAAATTCGACAAACAAAAAAAATGATAATTATTTAAGATCAGCGTCCTGCGCAGATCCCCGAACCCTTCGTTTTTTCACTGCTTTTTAAGATTCGAAATTTAGAACCGCCAATCTTCGTAGCTCTTCATACCTGCTGTTGCGCATCCGAATCTCGGTCATTCGACAGTGTCCGCGGCTGTAATTAAACGCTCAAAAAATGTTAATTTTTAACTTAACATCTATGTTAATTATCCATATAATATAATTTCTGACAAAGCACAAGTCAGCAAAGGCCCGGGCCAAAAAGCCCGAGGCGGCAACAGCCAAAGGACCTCTAAAACAGGTCATCCACCAAATGTGGA
>CAZNET010000267.1:0-4505 GCA_964571885.1 uncultured Pirellulales bacterium | reverse complement strand
ATGGATTATACTGTGTTTCGTCGTCATATTCGAGCCCTTCAGGATAATAATTCGGCCAGTAATGATGCAAGGATTCTCGTCCCCGGGTATTTTCGGCATAAACAACTTTATCTGTGGCGTCACGGGTGTACATATACAGGAATTTCAGCGCGTGTTTTTCGGTTTCCAGACCCAATATGCCCAGTGTGCCCCATTGAACGCTCTGGCTTGCCTTGGTGATGTCAAAAAGTGACGTTTGCCATTGATGATCTATATAACGCTCCGGATCCGTTTGTTTTGGGTCGCCGTCTGAAAAACGCGGTGTCATCCTTGATATATCCCCGGCAATAAGATCATCGTGATGAACCCAGTAATTATCGTCAATTCCGTCGTCAGAAAAGGAACTGTCTTTCTCGTAATAGAAACTGGCAAAGCCGCCAATGGTCAGATCTTCATCGATTTGATGTTTTCCGCCGCCGGAGACAGACCACTTATAATCCGTAGGCGCATCCGCTTCGGTGACCCCCAAAGCACCATCCCAGGTTTGGCCGATCCTGTCCAATTGAGGTTCTATATTTTTATTGCCCCATGAATTTACCCCGCCGCCTCTGTAGCTTAAAAAGTCATCCCTGGCACCGACATTTGTGTTCCAACTGACACCGCTGCTGAAATTGAGAACGGTTTCTTCGGGAATGTTTTTTAGAACAACATTAACCGCTCCGCCTGAGGCATCGCCCTGCTGGTCCGGCGTAAAGGTTTTGCTGACCTGAATACTTTCGATTACCGCCGAGGGAAACTGATCCAGTTGAACCGCCCGTTTGTCGGCATCGGCGGTCGGCAGCCGCACCGAATTCATCTGAGAATTAACATAACGGTCCGGCAGGCCGCGAACAACCGCGTATTTACCTTCGGCAACAGTGGCTCCCGCGACCAGATTCAGAGCTGCCGCAGCATCACCGGCTCCGGCCTGACTCATTAATTCGGCACTGACCCCGCTGATGAATGCAGGCGTTTCCATTCGCAGATCCAGTAAGGCGTCTTCGGTACCGGTTCCGATCTGCACATCCTGAACCACAAACTCCTCCATCTCCGTAAACTCGCCGGAAAGCGACCCATTCACCTCCGTCAGACTCCCCGGAGAAACGACGACATCCGCTTTCACCTGACGGGTATAACCTTCCTTAGAGAAAACGAGCGTATAGGTTCCCGGTTCTACCTGACTGAAAACATAATTACCTTCATCGGTAGCGGTGACTCTCTGGTCTGTTTCGGCGATCATAACCTGTGCACCAGCCAAGGGAACATCGAAATCCTGGTCATACACCATACCGCGAATCCCGCCGACCTGTTCAGCGGCAAAAGCGGAACCGAAGATAAAAAACATAGCTATTACTACTAAATGTTTTATTCTGCCACTCCTCCAGTGTTATCCAGTCATCCACAACCGATATTCGATAAAGGCTGCATGTTTATACAGATGTTTTGCATAAGTCCTATAATAATCGGCTCACAAAACTAATATCAAATAAATTTTTCATAAAAGCAGCACTAAGCTCCTTATTTTACCATTGATTTTCAATGGCTTCATTAATTTGACATATCCTGGCCCATAATTTGGCATCGGGTTCGACACCGGATAAAGCCATAGAACAACAGGTAGCGTAGAGATCTTCGGACCTCGGCAGAGGATTATGGTTCACAAAACCTTGTTCGACGGCCTGCTTGTAAATCGACAACGCTGTCTGTGTATCACCAAGCTTCTGATAGGCCTCAGCAATCGGGCAAAGCGTCTCTGCCCGGTACATTGGCCTTATTTTGTCCTTCTTACTATTAAAAATCTCAAAGGCCGCATCTAAATTGGTTTTTGCCTGTTCTCGGTCTCCGGCTCGATCTCGTAAAGCCGATAATTGTGCTGAAAGCTGAATATGGTTTTCCAGAGGCCACGAATAATTATCCAAAAAAGACTGAGCTTGATTGACCACCTCAAGAGCTTTTTTATGATCATCATGATCAAGCGAAAACTCGGCAAGTTGAACCAGAATGTTAAAACGAATATCCAGAGGAATCGCCACCCAGGACGTTTTTATTTTCTCTTCGGTCAAAACGCGGCGTTCGTGTTCGTCATAGTAGCGATTATAGAGCTCAGCATAACCAAATAGGGCTTTAATAGTTGTTTCGAAACCGACGATTTCAACCAACTGATCCAGCCTTTCGATTTGCTCATTAAAGCTATCATCAGACATCGTTGCTTTGGTTATCGCTACAGCGCCCTTCTCGGATTGCACGATATCTGTATTATACTGATCGGATTTTTTATTTTTTCCTAAAAGGGTATAGGCTTGAGCGATCCTTACTTTGATTCGGTCGTTTCGCCACTGTCGGCCGTGATCCATTCCCGATATTTTTTTGGCTATCTCCAGGCCTTTATTCACCTGCTCCGGGCCATAGCCTTGTTTTGCCAAATAATAAGCTATATTGGCGTAACACAGTCCCATCCTCCAGTTCTCGATTTTATCGGCATAACGGACGGCACGCTTGGGCTGGTCCAGTTCAAGACATGTCTCAACAACTTTCTGCTGAGCCTTTGAGCGATCTTTTATATGAGGCATCTTCGGTATTTCGGAAGCTGTCTCGAATGCAATATCAAGCAGTTGAATCTGAAACTCAGCAATCGGCTTATCCTGAACATCTGTTGTCCTGATGGATTTGTCAACAGTGCCGCTGTTTTTTTCTGTATCTTTATCGCAGCCCCAAAGGTTCACTAACAACAAACAGGTCACAACCAATAAAAAGTATAATCTTAATCGTTTTATAAGTACAGACATTCCATTACCCTTGCAGTTATTGTTTAGTGTAAAAATAGTAAAAGTGTACTTTTATCTATCGGATTTTATGAAAATAGCTTATCTTTTGAATGTTTGGATATCATTAGATGAGCATTATATTTTTGTTAGCGATTGATGTTCCCGCTTTTTTCAATACTAAAAAACTGATGGCCGGGTAAATATCCGGCCATCAGTATGTAGCTAAAATTTGCTGATACGATTCAAAAATGTCTATGACTTATTGCAGCCACTGATTGGCAAAAACCGCGAAATCCTGGAAATCGTTATCGCCATCATAGTTAAGGTCTGCAGAACCTTCTTCGTTGGTCATACCGAACGCATAAGCGGCGGTCCAGTCAGCCAGCCAGTTGACGCCGTCAAAACCACCGGCGGTGGTACCTTCGACCGGCAACGGATTGATGAAGGTAACCGGTTTGACAAGGTAGCCTTTTCCGCTTGCTTCGTAGTAAACGGCTTCATCGCGAACAAGTCTTACGATCGGAAGGGTGGTCGCTTCGGTTACATCAATAGTGACACCGCCCTGAGCGATAAGGTCGTCAACTTCACCCAATGAGGAAGAACGATCTTCGTAAACAACACTGTTTGTAATCTGGCAAAGTTTACCCGTCGGATCCTGGGTCAGGTAAGCACCATACAGCGCCGCGTGATCGATACCACAGTTAAGCGGATCGTTGGCATCGCCGGCGACCCACTGATTGTAAGTGGTCTGCCAGTGTTCGTACCAGTTGAGGGTACCGTCGTTAGGATCGTTGCCTTTGTTGTCAGCGTATTTCTTACCGTCATCTTTTTCCGGAGCGGTCGGATAATCATTGTAACCATTGGCACCGTCGCCGTCAGCGTTATCGAACTGGACGAGCTTTTCGATTTCCATCCAGATGCAGTTGTCATACTGAACGCGGGCGTTATCGCGCCAGGCTGAACCGGCATCACTACCGGCACCGGAAACTTCGATATACTCTTCGAGGAAATCGTCATAAATATAAGTCGAGCCGCCGGGCTGTCCGACAACCGTTACATTGCTGATTCTTGCGGTGGTAACGGGCTGAGCGTTTGAATCTTCGGCACCATCGTGCTCGAATACGTTATCACCCATACCGGAACCTTGTTTTTCCGTACGGCTGTAACCCTGAACGATCAGGCCGTAATCAAGAGAACCTCTCCAGCCTTCGTCAAAGTCGAAGCTGTCGTCACCAATGTTCCAGATATTGACATATGACAGTTGGACGGTACCGCCCCAAAGCTCGATACCATCGTCAACGTTGTTCATCACTTCGACGTGATCGATGTCTGTTGCACGACCAACAGCACCCAGTGAAAGACCATTGAGCTCTTTGTTCGGCTCAAAGTCTCTTCCGCCGTAACGAAGCGACAGATAGTGGATTTCGCCGCTGTCGTCATTGTCATCGCCGCCACCGTAGAGAACCTTGGTGTCGTCGCCGGGATCGCCGGCCAAACCTTCCATTGTCTTCTTGTTCATTGCGCTGGGACAAGGGGTATTGGTGACGGTTCCGTCGCCGGGAGTGGTCCATGTCTGGATATTATTTTTGTACTTATGACCTGAAAGGTAACCCTTACCCATGATTGCAAGGCTTCCCCACTCGTTACATGTGGCACGCCAGGCGCCTGTCTTGGGATCGCCCAGTTCGTTGAAGTCGGTCACCCAGCCGTTGGCGTCTCTGA
>CAZNET010000266.1:0-4523 GCA_964571885.1 uncultured Pirellulales bacterium | reverse complement strand
GTGAGAAAAAATGTGATTTTGCTTTGCGTTTTTATGGAGGAAAACCTGCGGTCACTGATACAATGACAAGTGTAACCGGCATTGAAGATGTTCCTTTTCGTTTGCTGTCCCTGCCTTTTTATTTAATCAATCAATCGAAGCGATTGGGAATGACATAGATCGGATTTGTTATCCGGGTCCTGGCCAAGTGCGTGCATCAAATCAAAGAAACAGCGTTTGTTCGACGCTGCTTCTTCTTTAAAGCCGAGAATCTTTTTTATTGGACTGTTTTATCTCGGGTCAGGCACCTGTTGATAGGCGACTATTTTTACCTTATCGCCTGAGTTGTAAACATCACTTCTGTCAAGGATCGCGATCACCCGTTTCTGCGGCCCGTCATGGCCTATCCGGACAAGAATATAGGCGGTAAAGACGTCACTGCGAACCGTCGTGAGATCGCTGATGCGTGTAAAGATCATGTCTCTTTCTTCAAAGTCATCGGCGATACCGTCCACCGTCAGGTCCGGAAAGCCGGATAATTCCCCGGCCTGTTCGGTCGAATAATAGGCGATACTGTTCGCATCCTGTCCCCCGATCACAAAATTCAATTCGCCGATGGAAGCGAATCCTTTCTCTTCTCGGATAAAGCTGGCTTGTCGATACTCGGCATCCAGCTCTGAATTAATTTCAAGATATCGCCCTTGTACACCGCTGTAATCGACAACGCCGTCTGTTTTGTCCCTGTACGCGACGATTGCCTTGGCTAAGTTGCTGTCCGTGACACCTGCTCTTTTGGAGATCCACGGCAACTGGGCGATTACATAGTACGGCGCGGTATTGATATTGACCCTGCCGGGAATTTTATATTCCGGCGTAGCCGTAACGGCTGTTTCGTCAATCAATCCGTCACGATCATTGTCGATTAAGTCACCGGAAGGATCGGCAAGCGCAAAATGCTGAAAAATATTTCGATGGAATGGATTCTGATAATCCAGACGGATTAATTTTTCATCGATCGGATTCGTGGCCGCCAGAACATTGCCCATCGCCTCTGCCGGTTCTTCTGCCGGACCGATCGTCAAAATCCGCGACAGATCGCCGACCGTAACAAGAGATTCGCCATGGTTGGGCATTAAGAAGCTGAACGGATGAAGATTCGCAGAAGTCGTATTGACCGATCCGAGTCCTCCATCCGGCAGGCCGGTGAGTTCCACGTCACCATAAACGATATGCCAACTGTTAACGCTGCCTCTTTCGTAAAAGATCGAATTGTTGGGATTACTGGTCGTCTGGTTCCACTCCGCCTGGGTCGGGTTCAGTAATTGATAATCAACACAGATCCATCGATTGTTATTTGTTTTTTTCTTGATCGCTAAGACACCGGCCTGATTTGGCGTTAGAAGAATATTACCGCCGCCGCGTCCGCCGCCCGGCGTTCCCGGTCCCCGCGGATAGGCAGGTGTCCAGGAGCCGAAAAATCTAAGCCCCGGCGTATTGACAATATTAGTTGTATTGATAGTGAATTGGCTTTGATCGTTTGTAATGACCATGCAGGTGCCGGCCGGGATTGTTTTGCCCGAAAAAGTGACACTGTTGGTTGTCGGGGCCCCCTTCAGTGGCGGATTCGACGCAGCCGTTCCGTAAAACAGACTGAAATCGTTCATATCAATATCGACATTGAACGGATTATAAAGTTCTACCGCGTAAAAAGCTTTTCGGCCGACCACATCGACCTTGATCGCAAATTCGGTAATGAACGGCTGAACTTCAAATCCATAGACGGTGTCGTCGATTGTGCTGGTAAAATTAAAGATATTCAGATCCTGATTGGGATCAAACCATGTGGTATCGAGATCCGCACGCGGATCCAGCCACGTCACCTTTTCCCCGCCGACGCTGGTGTCATAAAAGTCAACCAGATTAACGGCTAACTGAGCCATCTTCTTTGCGATCTCTTTCTGCTGAGCAGGTGCAAAAACGGCCATTCCATTGTTATTTTTTGAATAAGCTCGCATCAGCTTGTTGTAAATATCCCGCGCATTATTAGGATCCGTCGTTGTTCTCAGTGACCGTAGATGGAACTTCTTATCACCGGCCGGGTCGATGATCCTGTCGAAATTATGGGTTGTCATCATGTGACGCTTGTCGGCCATATTATCGTAAGGGTCGGTAACGCGTAGCTGCCAGTCGTCAAGGCGTCGATCCGGACTTACGGAGGTGGTTCCATCATACGGAACATTCGGCTCATAGAGCCCGATCGTATCCGGCCAGGCCTGTTCGATACGAGTCCATATATAGGGATTATTAAGACAGAATCGATAACGCAATTCCAGTTCGTCGGATATATCATACGGCGTGCAGTGATTGATATCCGGCGAGTCCATTCGTTGAACCATCTCTTCATAGAAATCATCGTAGTCGCTGAAATTATCTAAATCGCCGGAATCGTGACGCAGGTCGTGCAGGTCGTTGATGTCTTCCGTCGCCCCGTTTTCAATGAGTCCCGCCAGGTTAACCTGCATGGGGTAGGTGCCGTTTATTCTTCTTGCATCCGTGTTACCCGGATTGAATTTATACGCGGTATTGACATTGATCATCCCGCCGTTGTCGATGACCCTTACCGCCGCGTAGATCGGTTTTCCGTTACCGGTCGCCATATCTTCAAATTCGAACCATTTCGAATCGGCAATTCCGTCACCGTCCGCGTCCGCCAATTGCCCCTGATCGCCGGCTGTTTCGAGTTTATTCGACGCATTCAGATATAACGTGGGATAATCGCGGATCACTTTTCGCGTTCCGGGCGGATCCACTTCAACATTTCGAACGGAAATCAGATTATTTCTCAAATAGCCTGTGATGTCACTGATCTGGGACCACTTATAGTCACCATCGGCTGCATCCAAATAGGGTTCAATGGCCGCCAGCCAGGCGTTATTGCTGTCCGGATAGTCGTAGTATTCCTGGCCCGAGACGCCCGGGACATCCAGCACGAGCTGTTCGGACAGTTTGGATAGAATCGAATCGACCGCCTGCTCCAGTTCTTTGTTTTCCAGAATGGCCGAGGTCGAAAGTTTCTCCAGACGTGTACTCAAGACAAAAACGATCCCGATGATTCCTAAAAGACTGGTCAGGACAACGGTTAATAACAAAGCCGAGCCGGGACCTGCTTTCAATAATTTTCTTTGCGTTTTCATGTTTCGTCCTTCTATGAAAATCAATCATCAAGATAAACAATATATGAAAATTCCCTGCCCCCCTTCAGCAGTTTCTTTGAATCGTAAAGTCTGAATGTAAATTTCAACGCATCGGGAAAATACTTTCCGTCAAAAGAAAGATAGCTGCCCGCGTTTTGTTCGTAAGCCAGAGCGTTATCGCCGATTTCGTACCAGTCCGGAGAGGTCAGCGAACCGCTTTGGTTTTTAATGTGAAAATAGACACCAAAGGCGTTTTTCAAAGTCAAATTTCGTTCGATGATCTGGAAATGCGACAGCTTGGTACCGTCACCGGCGGGATTATTGTCCGGATACCACAAAACCGAATCCTTATTGATTGTGACCTGGTTGTCATCCCAGTAAGCCCACTGGATTCTAAAACTGCTGACGCCGCTGCTCAGTAATTTCTGCAGTGTTTCCTGCGGAGCGGTTCTTTCGTTGATCCACGGCCTGGTGCCGAAACAGGTGGTAATGACAAAATCGTATAAATTAAGCGCGACCGCTTTCCACTGCGGCAGTGACAAAGCATCATGCTCGTAAATTTCATTATACATATTGGAAGGTCCCGTCCCGCCTCTGGTGTTATCCATGTCGGCCATTGTTGTGATGCTGTACCAGCGGCGAAGATCAGGATGGGCGCTGAGAACATGCATTCTGCGGGCGAGTTTTCGTTTGTCGCTTTGCAGGTTTTGGGGTATTTGAATGGCGCCGTTCGGGTCGAGACTCTGCGCATGACCGTAATAGATCCTCGCAAGATTTCCGTGCAGTTGCGTGCCGGTTGTTGTCGGCTCCAGAAAGCCGCCGACTAAGTCATACGGCTGATAAGATTGAAAGTCACCCTCGGCGAAAAACATGATCTGATCGAACCGCTGGTCCGGGTCGGCGGAGGACTGCTCAAACCAGACCAGGATCGGACCGTCTTTCCGCAATCCCTTAAAATCATGCTTAAGCTGGTCGGTAATGACACGGAATTTCATCATTACCTCCGCGTGAGCCTGACTGAGCCGATAGGAATCGATGCTCGAATTGAATATGATCGCCGAGAAACCGAGGATCATGATAATCAAAGCGATCGATACCGAAAGCTCGACCAAAGTAAAACCATATTGTAATCTTTTTCGCGGCTTCATAACCAAATTTATCGTTTCTGTAATTAGTTGTCACCTGCAAACTGAACTATCTTCTGGAAGACCCCGATACACGGATAGCGTCCGCCCGAAACCGCCGGCGGGACCACCCATACCGCGTTGGCCATCGCACCGTTCCAGCTCTTATCGAGAACGAGCCCCCATGCGTTATTCTGGATCGGGATTTTGTCCACCACTCTATAAA
>CAZNET010000265.1:0-4526 GCA_964571885.1 uncultured Pirellulales bacterium | reverse complement strand
CGTCTATCTTCCGCAATTCTGTATAAGGATGAATCATCGGATTTTCTCCTTCACAAAGGATATAAAAATTTTTAATAATACAGTATGTGTGCCACAATCCGCGGAAGTGTATTGCCGGCCGACAAAAACGTCAATCAAAATATTTCCGATTTTACACCGCTTTGGAATTTTTACCCTTCCCTGAAATTAGCGAAGGTGAAGAAGTAACAAAAAATCAAATGTCATTTTCTTTATATTGGACGATTACGGCTAAAACCGGCATATGATCGCTGACGTTTATTTTATCCACACGTGCTCCGACACAGTTTAAGTCATGGGTATATAATATATGATCATACCGACTTTCTAAATTAATAAGGGGGAAAATTGGCCAAACCCATGTTTTTGAGTGCCTGTCGTAAACAGACAAAGAATCTTCATAACCTTGAGCAATTAACCATTGTATAGCCGCACCCGTCTCGTCTTCATTAAAATCACCTGTAATAACAGAAGGCACGTTAACATCCATAAATCTTGTATATTTCTGTATTTCATTCAAATGTACCTTGTTGATATTATACATTGAATAAATATTCGCAGAACCTTTATCAGATAATGGCGGCCTTAGATGAAGATTTAATATCTGCATCTTTCCAATTGGACCGTCTATCTTTGCTAATAGTGCAGGAAACCAGCCCGTATCAGGCTCAATAACAATTGTTTCGTTAATTTTATACTTTGACATTAATGCGATACCACCAGCACCTGTCCACTCTTTGAAGTACATGTAAGGATACAAGACGGCTAAACGTTTACGCAATATACTCTCCCAGTATCTATGAGTTTCCTGCAAGCAAACTATATCCGAATCTATTTTGAATAAATAATCTACAACAACCTCAGGATTTGCCATTCCCCAATTAATATTGTAAGTTACTACACTTATATGAGCTTGTTTAGGAGAATAATCCGGTTTTTGAACACCTCTACAACCGGATAAATAAGTCGATAATAACAAAACCAGAATAATTTTGATTTTCATTATATATCTTTATGGTACCCCATATGTTTTTTGACGAAAAACTCTTCTGGTTTTGAGGTATAGGAAAATTTAAGTTTATCTTCTTCGATCCAGTCTCTGCCGCTTTTGCGATAGACCCTGCCGAGCAGTATTTCTTCCCCGCATCTGGGACAATACCGCTGATCGACGGTGATCTTTATGTCGACCTTTTCATCGTGAAACTCACAGGCAAGCTGTTGAAAGTATGCGATGACATCTTCAAAAACATCCGCATTGATCAATTCTCTTATCTTTTCGAATATCTCATTGGTCCTCTGTTCGTCGAACTCCATCAGAATCTCGTAACGTTCTCTACGTTTTTTATATCGGCTGCAACGTGAGCAGAACGGGTATTTCTCACGACAGAGAATAAGCACACCGATCGCCCCCAGCGAAGCTCCGATCAGATCCGCGAAATAAGACAGCTTCGTCCCTACCGAGCCGATCTGCTTTGCCTGACCGAATTCATCGATTGAAGAGCCTTCGAGATTGTATTTCATGAATTGACCAAAAGTGATAAGTTCTGACAGTTCATAATCACCGGCAGGGATCTGTTCGTTTTGTTCGACGGTGACGGTTATCGATCTGTAAATGCCGTAATCGACCGCCCCATAACCGAGCAGCGTCACCGCTGCAAGGAAAATAATTGCAGCCGTATCAATCCGCTGGTCCATCTTGAAACAGTACCCGAACTCGATGCCGCCCAGCCCGAGGCCGAATAACAGACCGCTGATCGGAAGGACATACCACAGGTTCCAGTGCAGATGCTCGTTGAGCACCGGGATCGAACCCAACGCGAACCCCGCGATCACCGCAATAAACGAAGCCAAAAGCAATCTAAGTGACATACTTTAATCTTCTGATTTCATTCTAATAAGCTTTGCAACATCTCTTTGCAGTCTTTGTTCAGCAACCTGCTTGTTCCTCAATGACCATAGTTCGATTGTCAATTCCCACATCATAACGACGCGCTCAGCCGGTGATGCGTCGACATAGCCGGTATCGTTTTCATTCATATGCTTCACAATGGCCTTTTTTCTGTCCAGCTTCATATTCTTATTATACCCAAACAGCCAAGTACACAAAGAAAAATTCTTCCACTTGGCAGAAGGTTAACTCAAGGCCAGGATTTACACTTTCTTTACCTTGACAGGGCATTGTCGGCTGTTTATGATACTTAGAAAACGATTTGGAGGTTATGACATGAAAAATTTTGCGTTGCTGTTAGTGATCCCGGCACTGCTTGGCCTTTGCGGCTGCGGCAGTGAAATGGGAAACGAAAATCCACAGGCTAAAAAGCTCTCTCACGATGTCTATTTCACACTCAAAGACGACAGCCCTGCCGCTCGTCAGAAACTGATCGACGACTGCTATAAGTATCTAAGCAACCACTCCGGCATCGTGTATTTCAGTGCCGGCGAACGAATCGAAGAACTCGACCGCAACGTCAACGTAAAGGACTGGCAGGTAAGCCTGAGCATCACCTTCAAGAATAAGGATTACCACGACCAATACCAGCAAGCGCCCGATCACTTAAAATTCATCGAAGAAAATAAAACCAACTGGAAAACCGTCAGAGTCTTCGACAGTTTCATTAGGTAGATAAATTTTCTCGATCATGGTCCTAAAATAACCTGCCAGATAAAAGCCTTTCTTTAATTGCCTATATATACTATATATATGTATTTATAATCTAATATTTTACTATATTAATATTGTAATATAAACGATATATACTATATTTATATAGTTTTATTTACAAGGGTTATATCATGAAAAAGAAACAGAAATATCTGGCAAGACATCAACTCGATGAGACATTAAAGGATTATAAAAAATTCAGTGAACTTGCTTTACCAAGAAAAGGATGGATACGCGCTATCCGGAACGCGTTAGGTATGACAGGTGAGCAGCTCGGTAAACGCTTGAAGGTGAACCAACAACGTATCGCACGTATCGAGCAGGATGAGAAACTCGGTAAGGTGACAATCAGTACCATGAGAAAAACCGCTGAAGCGTTGGATTGTGATTTCCTGTACGCATTTGTCCCTAAAACGTCGCTTGAAAATACTGTCAGAAAGCAGGCTGGAAAAGTCGCCGCAAAACAAATGTCACGCAGCAATCAATTGATGAGACTGGAAAAACAGGAACTAAGTGACCGCGAAAAAGAAAAAGCATTAAATGCTTTGACGGAAGAAATAATCAATGCCATGCCGAAACACTTATGGGATGAATGATGAACGAGTTTAATTATCCGCCGGGCGCTACTCCGTTAAATCCAGATGAAACGGAGGGCCTTATCCCGACAAATATCACGACACGCGAAGAACTTGATCGCTGGGAACAGGATAATATTAACGAAGCTTTAATCTGGCTTGAGAAACAAAGACTGAAAGACGTTTTCTGCGAATCTTTCATGAAAAAACTACACAAAAAAATGTTCGGCAATGTTTGGAAGTGGGCAGGAACATTCAGGCAAAGCGGCAAAACCATCGGCACCAACTGGTACAATCTGTCCGTCGATCTGAAAAATTTATGCGACGATGTACAATTCTTGATCGACAACAAGACCTTTTCACAAGATGAAATTGCCGTACGTTTTCACCATCGTCTGGTTTCTATTCACCTGTTCCCAAACGGAAACGGCAGACACGCACGATTAATGACTGACATTCTGCTTGAATACGTCTTAAACCGATCCCGATTCACCTGGGGCAGCGCCGATCTTTCCAAATATGATGAAGACCGGAAAATATACATCGATGCATTACACGCCGCCGACAAAGGCGATTACCAGCCGTTGATGGTTTTTGCAAGATCATAAGACTGTGATTTAGTCTTTATCGAGATCCATCTTGACCGTGGCGATGGAGAAACCGTCAATATTCAGTGTTAGTTTGTTTCTTTTAACTTTCACCTTATCGCTTAATGTCCTTTCGAGTAAGTCGGCCATTTCTGCCGAATTTACTTTACCGAAAAGGTTGTCAATTTCTAATGTCACCTTGCTGTCTTTGCCTTCGGTTTCCTGCAGCCGTAAGACATACGCATCGCCGTCTTCGGATTTTTTAACGGATGTCAGCAGAACATTCGACGGCTCAACCGAAACCAATGCCTCGGATTTAGATGGCAGCGGACCGGTGTGAATATCGGCGTTGATCACCTGCAGCGGGTGATTGAAGCCCGCGCCAGCCCTTATCAACTCGGCGTTACTCATTCCGCCGGCATGCGGCATCAGGGCCAGCTTTATCTTATGATGACCGGTCTCGGTGAAAAGCTCCGGATAAAAAGTCGAGCGAATCAGCGACAGCCTCAACGTCGAACCGTTCATCGAATGTCCGTATTTGCTGTCATTGAGCAGCACACAGCCGGCTTTGGTCCCGCCCGGCAATGTCCCGGTGACATCGGCCCAGCGAAGAGCGGGCACTTCCTGACCGGCCTTGGTTTTGCGTTCGATCGTACCGTAAGGTATCTCATATTTCGCGACAGG
>CAZNET010000264.1:0-4529 GCA_964571885.1 uncultured Pirellulales bacterium | reverse complement strand
TCGGCTCTCGGTGGGGGCGGTATCGTTTGAATTAATGTTTTCGCGATGGAATACGACATGACCGTCCCCGGTATGACCGCGGATATGCCCGAACACATAATCACATTAATGACCGATTTAACCTATAACGATGGCTATGCCGCAGCAGACGCAGATCATGACTGGTCACACGCAACCTTCGGGGCATCAACCGATATGACGGTCAATGACATGACATTTACTCCCGCTCTTTATTGGCAGGCATCCATGGACGACTCCGTTAATGATGAAGATGAATTATATGCGACATTAACCATGTCGTTTTCATTCTAACCTTTATGAATTTCAAAAAAAGCCGATTTTATTTAGAAAAATCGGCTTTTTTCTATTTCACAATATCGATTTTATTAACAGGAAAATCATAGAAAAAACAAAAAAATATTTGTGTTATCGCACAAGTATCATTAAACTTTCACCCATTAATGTTTGTGGTCGAGTGATGGCTAATATGTTAAGGAGTAAAAAATGAAGAAAAAAGTAGTGTTTTTAGTAATTGCAGTTTTGATAACTTCATTCGGTGCCGCCTTTGGATTCGATTACGAGAAAGGCGTCCACGGTGAGGTTGAAATAACCTACCAAAGCAAATATGTATGGCGAGGTTTCGATATTTTCGAAGACAACAGTGCCTTCCAGCCAAGCGTTACATTAGATCTGTTCGGCTCGGGATTCGGCGTCAATGTGATGGGACACAGAGCCAACAAAAGCGGTTATGAACTCAACGAGCGCTGGGATTACATGCTGTTTTACAGAAACTGCATGTTTATGGATGAGCGTTACGAAACTCAGTATCATCTTGGATTCGTTTATTATAATTATCCCCAGCTATCCGCTCAGGTAGCGGATTTAATGGAAGCCCATATGCTTCTTTCCTGGCCTCAGGTTATGCAGGTTGACAATCTGGTTCCCCGTTATTGTCTGGTTAAATTGTGGCCGGCTAACAGTAATTCCGCTGTCGGCGCTGCGGCACAAGGAAACGGTAAATCCACGGCGTCCGGCTGGGCACATATCTTCATGATGGATTATGCTATGCCGATTCAGGGCTTAACCGAAGACACGCCGCAGCAGATGCTCAACCTCCACAGTGAACTGGTATATAACGATGGTATCCATCCCGCGGGCGGTCTTCAGACCACTGGTGGTTTGGTTGATCATGACTGGTCGAACGCCGTATTCGGCATTTCAACGGATTTCGACCTCGGTGACAACATGATGGTCACTCCCGGAGTCTTCTATCAGCATACCCTGGACGATTCGGTAAACGAGGACAAAGATGAAACCTGGGCGACCGTAAGCATGAAATATAAATTCTAAAAATGTAACTGACTCTTGCAAAGGCCGGCTTCATATTCAGTCGGCCTTTTTTTATACCACACTCCTGCTGACAACATAACGTGCAAGCTGAATTAATGTGTTCTTTGCAGCCGAATCTTTTAGAATCGAAATGCTTTCGACCGCTTTGCCAAAAAAGGTATAAATTATTTTCCGCGTGTATTCGATGCTTCCTGAACGGCGACATAAATCCGTTAATTCTTTTTTATGCTCGGTGATATTTCGATTATGTAACAGTCTTAAAACTTCATCTGTATTGTGTTCGCGGAGCAAATGTATGGTTGTAACGGTCAATTCGTTTTTGTCGATATCCAGACCGGTTGTTTTTTTGGTGTCTTCCTTATCTGCAATAATATCCAACAAATCATCAGTAATCTGAAACGCCATACCGAGATGATACCCAAAATTCGATAAGGCCGTGATTTCGTTTTTGTCGGCTTTTGCGGCCAAGGCTCCGAGCCGGCAGCAGCTTTCAAAAAAGACTGCGCTTTTCTCGCCGATAATCTCAAAAAACTGCTCCTCGGTCAATTTCAGATTTTCACGATGAGAAACCTGCTGAAGCTCTCCCCGGCAAATCGTCGATGCTGTCTGAGCAATAATTTTAGTGACATCCCGATCAAGGGTAATACACATTTCAAAGACCCTGCACAACATAAAATCTCCGACCAGAACAGCGACCTCGTTGCCGTGTAACCGATTGACCGTCGGTTCGCCTCTTCGAAGTTGTCCCTCATCGATCACATCGTCGTGCAGCAGCGTGGCATTGTGAATCATCTCGAGTATTGCCGCAATTTGTATATGCTGGTCGGTGACAGAACCGCATGCCAATCCAGAAAGTAACACGCAGGCGGGTCTGAGCATTTTACCGCCAATACTGTTAAACGACTGAAAAAGCTCCTTGAGCTCGTCATCGACATCACGGCTCTGCAGCGCGATCAATTCCCGGACCAGATCGAGTTGAGATTGAATCAGATCAAGATTGAACGGTTGCTGTTTCGAATTATCCGCGATCTCACTATAGGACGGGATTTGCATAATCGCTTAAAAAACAAACTGCGTGTTCAAACAATTCGTTTTACTTACTCCTTTCCGTGAGCGTATTCGAAGAATTTGGTTCTGAGCTGTTTCGTGATCGGGCCTGGGCTGCCGTCACCAATGACACGCCCGTCGATACTGACAATGCCGATAACTTCCGCGGCGGTGCCGGTCAGGAAAAATTCGTCACAAACATACAGATCAAACCGGGTCAGATTTTTTTCAACGACTTCGATACCCTGCTGTTTCGCCAGTTTGATCACAACCTGCTGTGTAATACCGGGCAATGCACCAGCTTCCGCAGGCGGAGTATAAATAATTCCTTTTCTGACAATAAAAACGTTATCGCCGGTAGCTTCGGCGACGAAGCCCTCGTGATTATACATGATCGCCTCAGGCGCATCGGCATCGAGCGCTTCGATCTTAGCCAGAATATTATTGAGATAATTGAGCGTTTTTGCCTGCGGGGGTATCGCCAGCGGATGATTGCGGGCCGTCGTGGCACTAACAACCTTTAATCCTTTTTCATAAAGTTCTTCCGGATACAACTGAATTTTATCGGCAATAATTGCTAACTGGGCATCCTTGCAAACAAAGGGATTAAGTCCTAACGTACCGATTCCTCTGGTAATAACAAGCCTGATGTAACCGTCAACGATGCCGTTAGCCTGGACAGTTTGTTCGACCGCACTTTTAATCTCGTCGTAAGTCTTTGTAATCTGCAGCCTGATAGATTTAGCCGATTCGAACAACCGTCGAATATGAGCATCATGCTCGAAGACTCTCGAATTATAAACACGGATACCCTCAAAAACACCATCTCCGTACAAAAGTCCGTGATCGAATACAGAAACTTTCGCGTCCTTTTCATCCACCAACCCGTCGTTTAACCAGATTTTCAAACCCATTGTTGTTCCCTTATTAATTTTGTCTATTCGGCCTTAATTTGACCGTCCTTTAAGACGATCACACGCTTCGCGAACTGCGCGATTTTTTGATCATGCGTAACCATCACAATCGTCTGGCCGGCCTTATTCAATTGTTCAAAGACCTGTAATATACCATATCCGGTTTTGGAGTCAAGATTTCCTGTGGGCTCATCGGCTAAAAGAATATCCGGATCGTTGATCAGGGCCCTGATTATGGCCACCCGCTGCCTTTCGCCCCCGGAAAGCTGGTAGGGTTTATGCCGAATACGATGAGATAATTCGAACTGGGCAAGCAGTTTCAGGGCGTTTTGCCTGACTTTCTGTTTGTTTGAAAAATATCCGACAACCCCGGTTCCCGCCATGAACGGCAGCATCGCATTTTCAACCACATTGAGTTCGTCAAGCAGGTGATAAAACTGAAAAACGAAGCCGACCCGCTTATTTCTGAAGCGGTTTAACTGCCTGGCGGAAAATTGATTTAACCGCTTACCCTCAAAGATCACATCGCCTTTGTCCGGACTGTCCAGCGCGCCGAGAATGTGCAGTAATGTGCTCTTGCCGCTGCCGGAAGAACCAAGGATCGCGATAAAGTCCCCTTGGGTAACCGATAAACTCAAGTCCTTCAGCACGGGCACCTTGTTGGTTCCCATCTTGTAAGATTTGAAAATATTCTGTGCTTTAAGTATAATGGTATCTTCTGTCATAATTGTGTCACTCTCAACGAATCAACGGGATTCATTCTGGCGGCCTGCAGGCTCGGGATCACAGCCCCGGTCAGGCAGGCAAGCACCGCCGCGGCGACGATCGTTAACAATACTTCGCTTTGGATGGTGTTCGGGATTTGATCGATCACGTACATCGATCTGTCCCATAATTGAAAACCGTATTTTTGAAACAACCAATCTTCAATTGTGTTGATATGCTCGAGAAACTGCCAGCCGCCCAGGACACCAAGACCCGCGCCGATGGCCCCGATCAATAACGAAAACATCAAAAACAACAGCATGATCTGAGCATTGGAAGCACCGATGCTTTTGAGAATGCCGATATCCTTGTTCTTGCGCTTGACGAGCATATAAAAAATTACATAGACGATAAAAACGGTGATCACACCAATAAAAGCAAAAATGATGGTCGCATCTGCTCGACCTTGTTTGGGACGTGGGAGCACATGGCCGCGAGCCATTCCAGGGCGTC
>CAZNET010000263.1:0-4541 GCA_964571885.1 uncultured Pirellulales bacterium | reverse complement strand
CACGGTGAATCAGCCCAACTGAATGAGCGTGATCAAGGGCGTTGGCCACCTGAATAGCAATTTCCAGCGTCTCATGTTCTGAAAAGACTTTGCCTTTGGCAAGATCGTCGTAAATCGTTTTTCCTTCGACATACTCCATGACAAAATAGTGATACCCCCCTGCTTCACCGACATCAACCGCCTGGACGATATTATTGTGATTCAGCTTGCCGGCGGCTTGTCCTTCTTTGTAAAATCTTTCGACATATTCCGGATTTTCCGTGAAACGTTTCGGTAAAATCTTGATAGCCACAATTCGGTTCAAACTAAGCTGTTTTGCTTTATAGACGATCGCCATAGCGCCGGCACCGATCTTGCCGAGAATTTGGTAACCGGGGATCTGATGAGCAACGGCCTTACTTTCCCGAATACTTTTTGTCAATCGCTCTGCCTGGCCTTTTGTGACGACACCAATATCGACCATTAGATCTCTTAATGTGATGGGATTGTCCCTGCTGCGGACTTTCAATTTTTCCAGGGACTTTTTATATTCGGCATCGGTACAGAGACCCTGCTCAATAGCCATGCGTCCGAAAATCGAGTCAACGTTGGTTTCGTTCTTCATTAAGCCTCTCTAAAATACCAAATTCAGCACTTGGTCTCAAATTATCATTTACTGATTATCATTAATTAGGAAATCTTGTCAAAGAAATTTCAAAGTTTTTCTTTAAACCAGAAAATTTCCCACGATAAAATCGGCTATATCCCCCCTTTGGTTTAGTAGATTTTCCATAAGTTCCTATTTATCTTAAACTAACATTTTGTTGTTGACTTGCCTTAAAAGTCCATTAAACTGTTGTTTTTTACACAATTAAATAGATGATTTAAGAATAGTAAGGAGACTGATGTGGGCTATAACTGTATTGTCTTAATCAAGCAGGTTCCTGACACGAAAAAAATAACTGATAAGGCAATGAATGACGACGGAACGGTCAACCGTTCTGCTTTGCCGGCCATTTTCAATCCGGAAGACCTCAATGCCCTTGAACTGGCTCTTGAGATACGCGATACGTATGGCGGCCGTGTTACTGTGATTACCATGGGGCTGCCGGCAGCGGCGGATGTTTTGAGGCAATCGCTTTATCGCGGAGCCGATGAGGCGATTTTAATAACTGACAGACGCTGTGCGGCCAGTGATACACTGGCAACCAGTTACATTTTAAGCTGTGCCGTAAAAAAACTCGATTATGATATCGTTCTCTGCGGCCGGCAGGCGATTGACGGAGACACCGCTCAGGTCGGACCTCAACTCGCGGAAAAACTGGGCATTACCCAACTGACCTATGTAGAAGAACTCGACACAATCGGCAACGAGATGATAACTATCAGAAAAAGTGTTGGAAACGGCTGGCAGAAAGTCCGAACCAAATTACCTGTGCTTTTAACGGTCACTTCAGAAGCAAACGAACCGCGTATTGCCGCGGCCAAATCTCTTATGAAATATAAAAAAGCGATGACACCGATTGAAGTGAGCCAACAAGTAAAATCAGAAAACGGCAAACTGACAGATGAAGAATTACAGGATCTCGTCGAGAGAAAATGTGAAAGCCTGAAGCCAAGGGGATTACTGATCAAACAATGGGATCTGGATTTTCTCGAAGCCGATTTGACCTGGTGCGGCCGAAACGGTTCTCCCACAAAAGTTCACCGGATTCAAAGTGTTGTTCTCAGTGCAAAACAGTCACGTGAAATAGACCCTACGGAACAGGGTATTTCGGACATGATCCATGAGCTGATTGAGGATAAAACCATCGCATAGAACACAGGAGTGTCGGTTATTAATTACACATAATAGATTCAGTATTAAGGTAAAAATTTCTATGATTGATGTGAACAAAAAAGGCGACGTTTGGATATTCGCTGAACAGCATGCCGGTTTACTGGAAGATACGCCCCTGGAATTGATGAGCAAAGCCAGACACCTCGCGGACGTACTGGGTGTTAAAATGGGCGCCGTGGTTTTAGGCGATACTATCGGCCATCTTCCAAAGAAGCTTATTCAATACGGCGCGGACAAAGTTTATGTCGTCGACGATTTGCTGTTGAGGCATTATCAAACCAACAGTTATGAAAAAGTCATTTACGATTTAATTCATAAGTATAAGCCCCAAATTGTCCTGTACGGGGCCACTGTAACAGGCAGAGATCTGGCTCCTCGTGTGGCCAGTGCGGTCAAAGCCGGCTTGACGGCCGACTGTACGGACCTGCAAATAGGCGATCATAAACCCGCCTCAAGTCAAACCGAATACAAAAATCTTTTGTTCCAGATCCGACCTGCTTTCGGAGGCAATATTATCGCGACAATCATCAATTATGATCGTTGGCCTCAGATGGCAACAGTCCGTGAAGGCGTCATGCCGATGTCCGAGCCGAACACAAAAAGAAAAGGAGAGGTCATAGAAGAAAAGGCAAAATTGTCTCAGCAAGACCTGCCCGTTGAAATTCTTGAAGAACATATCCGCCGAAAAACCGTCGATCTTAAGGCTGCACGGGTAATTGTGGCAGGCGGTGCGGGTGTTGGAAGCAAAGAAAATTTTCAGAAAATATGGGATCTGGCTAATTGCCTCGGAGCCGCACCGGGAGCGACCAGAGCGGCTGTTGATCTGGGTTTTATCGATCATGACCACCAGGTCGGACAGACAGGCACAACCGTCAGACCCAGCCTGTATATCGCCGCGGGCATCAGCGGCGCGATCCAGCATCAGGCGGGTATGAGTCAGAGTCAGAAAATTGTCGCGATCAACAATGATCCGGATGCACCGATTTTTCAGATCGCTCATTATAAAATCGTCGGCGATCTCAATGATGTCGTTCCAAAAATGATTAAAGCGATCAAAGAGAAGGCAATTAAAGAATAACATGCATTACAGGTAGGATCGATTATGGCAAATTTTTATAAAGACAACGAAGATATACAATTTTTATTCAAACATATGGACCTGGCAGAACTGGCCCGGCTTGCCGAGGATGATTTCAAATATGCCGATGACTATGATTACGCACCAGCCAGTGCCACCGAAGCGATAGAGAATTACGATATGGTATTGTCTTCGATCGGCCAGCTCAGTGCGGAATTTATCTCGCCGCGATCTGAATCGATTGACCGCGAAGGCAATATTCTGACCGAAGACGGATCGGTGACATACCCCAAAGGAATTGTCGAGTCACTGGAAAAGCTGGCCAAAGCGGATGTCATGGGATTTACCCTGCCTCATCGATTTGGAGGACTGAATTTTCCGGAAACGATTTACTCGATCGCCATTGAAATGGTTTCGCGTGCCGACGCGTCACTGATGAATATTTTTGGTCTGCAGGGAATCGCAGAGACGATCCATGCCTTTGCGGATGAGCAAATCAAAGAAGAGTATTTACCCCGCTTTTCGAAAGGTGATGTCACCGGAGCGATGGTATTGACTGAGCCTGATGCGGGTTCGGATCTGCAGTCAGTTAAACTCAAGGCTTACCAGGACGCAAATGGCCAGTGGTTCCTTAACGGAGTTAAGCGGTTCATTACTAACGGGTGCGGTGAAGTGCTGCTTGTTCTTGCAAGAAGCGAACCCGACCGCACCGGGGGCCTTGGGCTGAGTCTTTTTGTTTGTGACCGAGGTCCAACGGTTCATATCCGCAGACTGGAAGACAAACTGGGCATTCATGGGTCACCGACCTGCGAGATCTTTTTCGATAATACGCCTTGCCGTCTTATCGGAGAAAGACGTCGCGGTTTGGCGCCGTATGTGATGGATTTGATGAACGGAGCGCGGATCGGAATCGCCGCTCAATCAATGGGTATCGCCGAGGCGGCTTTCGCAATCGCACGTGACTATGCTGTCAGCCGAAAACAATTCGGCCAGCCGATCGAAAAGTTTCCCGCTGTTAGAGATATGCTCATCGACATGAAAATACAAATCGAAGCAGGACGCACATTACTTTATGAAACATCAAAAATGGTTGATTTGAATATCTTCTACGCACGAATACTTGAAAGCGAAAAACCCGAAGACAAAACTAAAGCAAAAGAAATTAAAAATAATGCTCGAAAATACAAACGGTATGCTTCGCTGCTAACCCCTATCAGTAAATATTACTGTTCTGAAATGTGCAACCGTATCAGTTATGACGGCATTCAGGTTCTTGGCGGCAGCGGTTATATGCGTGACTATGCCAGCGAACAGCACGCACGTGACGCACGAATTACAACCATCTACGAAGGTACGACCCAATTACAGATCGTTGCGGCGGTACGAGGTGTCTGCAACGGTACCGCTGAGAAACTGCTTGACGAATATTCACAAATCGAATATGAACCGCATGTGCAGGAGTTGGTCGATCTTCTGGAGGAAGGAAAGGCGCTGTTGTTAAAATCGATCACTTATGTTAAGGAACAGGGAAATGAATATATGGACCTATACGGCCGAGCCGTTGTCGATATTGCGACCGATCTGATCGTGGGCTATCTTTTCTGCGGCCAGGCCTGTTCGAAAGTTGAAATGCAGGTTCCACTG
>CAZNET010000262.1:0-4546 GCA_964571885.1 uncultured Pirellulales bacterium | reverse complement strand
AAGGATTTCTGTTTTATTTTTCTGCATAGAATTAACTGTAAATTTTATGATACTGCTGAGACCATTTTTCCGTGTCCTGCGGATCGTAGGTCTTTAGCTCAAATGAGTTTGCAACGATCTTTCTCGCAGCCGCGACCGAATCAATTTGCTGTGTTGCTTTAGCCTGCATGAGAATATTGCCGCTGGCAGTTGCTTCGACCGGCCCGGTGACAACTTTTTTCCCAATGGCATTGGCGGTGAACTGGCATAATAATTCGTTTTGGATTCCGCCCCCGACAATATGCAGCCGATCGATTGTTTTATCGGTAATATCTTCGAGTTTTTCAATCACCCAGCGGAATTTAAGTGCCAGCGATTCAAGAACGGCTCTGATGATTAGTCCTCTGTCATCGATCGGATTTTGATTTGTTTGCGCTAAGTAATCTGCGATTTTTTTCGGCATGTCGCCGGGTGAGAAAAAGCCGGCGTAGTCGGGATCGATATGTGCCGCGAATGGTTTTGCTTGCGAAGCCAGTTCCGTAAGCTGACTGTATGATATTTCTTTGCCGTCTCCTTCCTGCCAGAATCTTCGACATTCCTGCACGACCCATAATCCCATGATGTTCTTTAGCAGTCTTATCGTGTTTTCAACACCGCCTTCATTGGTAAACTGATATTCGAAAGTTTTATTATTGATAACGGGTTTTTCTAACTCGACGCCGATCAGGGACCATGAGCCACACGAAAGATATGCCCAGTTGCCGCCTTCGATCGACGGGACTGCTGCGACAGCGCTGGCTGTGTCGTGGGACCCGACGGCTATAACCGGAATCGGGCCGCAGTTCAATTCTGTCTGGATATCACGTTTTAATTGACCGACAACCGTACCTGCCGTGACGATCTTCGGCATAATTCCGATCGGTAATGACAGTGCATCGAAAAGAGGCTTGGACCACTGGCCTGTACGCATGTCCATTAATTGCGATGTGCTGGCAAGACTATATTCTCCATAAGCTTTGCCGCATAGATGATACGCGTAAAGATCTGCGGTGAAAATCAGGTTTTTTGTCTTGGCCAGTGCTGCGGCGCTATTCGATTTCATAGAAAGCAATTGATACAGGGTGTTGATCTGCATGAACTGCAAACCGGTATTTTCATAAAGCTGCCGCTTCGGCATTTTTTCGAATGCTTTTTCCATCATTCCATCGGTTCTGCTGTCTCGATAATTGTAAGGGTCCTCGATGAGTTTGCCGTCAGCGTCAAGCAGTCCAAAATCGACACCCCAGCTATCAACGCCGATGCCCCAGACTTGAGCGCCGGCCTGTTTGACCGCCAGACCGATACCTTTTTTGATTTGTGTAAAAAGATTGTCGAAGTCCCAGCGGAGAGTCCCGTCCTTTTCGACGGCTCCGTTCGGGAAGCGGTGAACCTCTTCGAGTTTGATCTTTTCATCCGAGACCGAACCCAGCATCACCCTGCCGCTCTCGGCTCCAAGATCGACGGCAATGTATTTTTTTATCTGTGCCATTTTTATCCCTTATCAATTTATTATCAAAAAATAAGTTTATGAACTAATTTCAGATTTGTCAATAAACCTTTTTTATGACTTCGGGGAAGCGACTGATAAATCGAAATTTTGTAAAAATTACAATTTACCCGCGGTTGCTAAATAGATAGTAAACTGATTTTGTCCGTCGAGATTCAGCAGGTTGTTCATAACATCATCGTCGAAGGCAGCGATGGCACAGACACCAATATCTATTGCTTCAGCGCAAAGATAAAGATTCTGACAAACATGACCGACATCGATAAAAACATAACGATAACCGCGATGGGAATAACGCCAGGTCATTCGGGCGATGTCACAAATCCACATAAATACCACCGCCGCGTTCTTGACCATACTCTGTTTGAAACAGCCTTTGTAAATAGCGTTACCCATTGATTCATCTAAATAGACTTGGTTTAGTTTATGTTCGAGCGCGTTGAAATAGTAAAGCCCTTTGTCCATACTATTGACCTTGTTAATATACAAAAATGTTTCAAAAGCATGTCTTGCTCCTGCGGATGGTACGGTCCGAAAAGTGTGGAGGTTGTCCGCTTTTTCTTTGACACCCTGTGTACACCAAAGCAGATATGATAATTCCTCGCGTGATATTTTTTCATCACTGTATTGGCGAACGCTTTGACGCAGGTCAATCAATGATTTAATTCCCATCTTAAGCTTCTTTGGATCCGGCAGATCGAGAACCGTTGATTCGGATTTCAAGTCAGCCTTAAGGGACGGTGGGTAAACACCCATTTGCTGGGGTGACGGTGGAAGGTATTTATATTTTGTTTTTTCGATGAATTCCGAGCCGATAGAAACTGACATTTGAACATCCTTTAGAAAACACAGGTTAATTGTTGTTGTCGAAATTCAATTCGAGACGTCCGGCGAGAAGCATTCCAAGCGGTCTTAGCGTTTCAAACTGCATCAGTACGATTCTTAACACGGCAGTTATGGGAACTGCCAGGAACATGCCGGGTATCCCCCAGATAAGGCCCCAAAAAGATAACGACAGGATAATTGTGACCGGATGCAGATTCAGACCTTTACCCATAAAGCGAGGCTCAATCACATTACCGATGATCAGTTCAACCAGGGCCGGACATGCGATTACGACAGCGATATACCACGGATTGGTGAATTGCGCAACGGCGATCGGAATAGGCAAAAGCGACGCGATGATCGAGCCGATCGACGGAATGAAATTCAAGAGAAATGCCAGTATGCCAAAGACACCGGCCAATTCCAGACCAAAAGCGGCGAGAAATATCCAGACAAAAACTCCTGTCGCGATGGAAACGATCACTTTGATAACCAGATATTTACGAACCCGTTGATCGATCTCGGCGAAAATGCCCTCCTGCACAACATGCGGAGATCGCCCAATCAGCAAAAAGATAACAAAGATCGATACCAGCATAAAGCTTGAGAGGAATCCCACCACGTTACCGAAAGTACTGGTAGCGACTTTGGGGATCTGCTTTTGCATATCCTGAATGATCGTTTCCTTTTCATGGATGACGCCCGCTTCTTCAAGTTTTATGAGCATTTCACTTGCAAATTTCAGAAAATATTCGCTGTATCTTCCTGCGGTGCTGACGATCGAGTAAATGGCCTGAACAAAAAGTAAGGATAAGACAATCAATATTATTGTAACGATCAGCAATGTTAATACGATCGCAATGGGGCGTGAAAATTTAAGTTTGATCACCTGGAAATCAAGGATCGGGGAGACAATTTGAGCAATGAATAATGCCAGAACAAACGGAATCAGAATCGCCCTTGCGAAAATTAATGTGTTACCGATAGCAACCGCCGCAAGAATAACGAGCGAAATAGTAATTAACCACGCCTGCTCTTTTCTGAATACGCTCATTGACATACATTATTTAAACGAACTCTCTGTTAAAACTAAACGGAAGTTTAACTTAAATGGATGGAACAGTAAACAATTCTTTTTGAAAATTATCAGGAAGTGTTATTAAAAATGAAGAGCCCTTGGATATTGCTTCAAGGGCTCTTTCTTTATAATGGTAACAATAAATCTTATTGGTTATTTTACCATTCAGGCCATTTGAGCGGTCCAACCAGCCATTCCTGCATCATGACAGCATAATCCTTGAAATCGATCATGCCATCAGCGACCAGGTCCAGAGCCGGTTGCGGCAGATCGACCTGCATGACGGTACCTGCGGAGATACCGGCCAGATTCATGATCTCGCCGTGGCTCAAGGCCCGGCTGTAAACGCGGACTTCATCCATGTAACCGGCAAACTCCAGTTTGTCGCCTGTGGTACCGAGCCGAATTGGATCGGTAACACCGGGATTGATGATATTGTCCGTGTCACCGAGGCCGAATTTGACCTCGCCAAGCATGCCGTTAATGTAAATCCGCTGTTCTTTGCCGTCAAATGTACCGGCCAGGTGATACCATGTGTCTTCTTCCATCTCAACATGGGTGAAAACATTACTGCTTTGTTCATTAAGAAGCAGTCTGCCTTCGTTCACGTTTACACCTCGATTTAAGGAATAAGCTCCCGGGAAACCTTTGCCGATAAATTTGTTCTTTGAAGATTCTTTGCCTTCCGGCTCAGTCACTTTAACCCAGCAGGATAGCGTAAGCTCATCCATATCGGCCCAGGTCAAAAAGTCATTCGGATCCCAGAAGGTGTTGGCATCGTCCGGATTCCACCACGTCGAGGGCGTCGCGATGTCCCAGCCGTCCTGCCAGTTCGGATCATTGTAAACGGGATTCAGCGGTGCGTGATAATTTTCCGCACCGGGTTCCGTGTTCGGATCCGAAGGATCATAATCAGGCCAGGTGTTGGGATCGCCCGCATTGTACTTGTTGACCCATCGTGGATCGGGCCAGGTGGATGGTGATGCGATCGGTTGCCAAGCATTCGGCCAGCCGCTGACCTTGGTGGTATCCGGCCAGAAGTTCGGATCGCCGTAAGGATCCGGCCATTGGTTGATATTGGTTTCAATATCACCGAGTGCCGGCACCGGTGCTCTTTC
>CAZNET010000261.1:0-4567 GCA_964571885.1 uncultured Pirellulales bacterium | reverse complement strand
CGACCCTTATCAGGTCTGTAGCCACTAAGCAAACTCGCCCTTGATGGCATGCAGATGGCTTGTTGACAATAGGCTCTTTCGAACAGCACGCTTTGATTTGCTAAACGATCAATATTCGGTGAGATGATCTCGTTGTTACCGTAACACCCCAACTGGGGACGAAGGTCGTCAACAGCAATAAACAATACATTATAATTAGTTGAATCGTTCTGAGCTGATAGTTGTGAATTAATCGAAGTTGAAAAAACTACAGAGCCAACCAGCTTTAGAAAGTTCCTTCGAGAACAATTGTTCATTTCTAACCTTTCTATTTACTAAAATGTTAAAAAAGTTAAAATTATATATGATATTTAATATTAACACACGAACACTATCTGTCAATGTATTTGCATATTTAGCGTAAGTAATAATACCAATTCTACTAATGGTGACATATTCGCCAATAACAGCAAAACAGAAATCATTAACGATAACTTACTCATGTGATCTTTCCTAAAAATGGATTACAACAATTTTCATAATGATAATAAACAAGAACACTATTTACAACTACTAATTGTCTTGCTTTTCACTTGACCACTGAACAGTTGTTTTATAAAATTGATTTCGAAGAATAATCATATTTTTAAATGTCACGAAATGGAGCATTTATGAAACGCAGAGATTTTCTTAAAATAACAGGTGCGGGCTTCGCGGCCTCGGCTTTGTCGGGCTGTGTTGAAATGAAAAATACTTTTTCATCACATAAACAAGCGCATCGCCCGCCCAATCTTGTGTTTGTTTTTCCGGACCAGATGCGCGGCAGTGCCATGGGATTTCTAAATAAAGAACCGGTCATCACGCCCCGTCTGGACCGGTTCGCGTCGGAGTCTCTTGTACTGACCCAGGCCGTCAGCAACTATCCTCTCTGCAGTCCCTTCCGCGCGATGTTCATGTCGGGCAAATACCCGGTCAAAAACCGTATCACTAATAACTGCAATTCCCGGTCGGCTCCTTACGACTGCGAACTGCGGCAGGACGAACGGTGCTGGTCGGATATCCTCAAAGACAACGGCTACTCGCTCGGATATATCGGCAAATGGCACCTCGATTCGCCCAAAACACCGTACGTGGATTGTTCTAACAACAAAGGCCGGGTCGCCTGGAACGAATGGTGCCCGCCCGAGCGAAGGCACGGCTTTGATTTCTGGTACGCCTACGGAACCTATGACCAGCATCTTCACCCGATGTACTGGAAAACCGAGGCAGGCCGGGATGAATTCCATTACGTCGATCAATGGGGACCGCAACATGAAGCCGACAAAGCGATCCAGTACATTAACAATGAAAATAACCAATACCGAGACCCCGACAAACCCTTCGCGCTGGTCGTCTCGATGAATCCGCCTCATCACCCTTACAAGCAGGTCCCTCAAAAATACGTTGACCTTTATGATGACCTTGAGACCGATGAGCTTTTCTCAAGGCCGAACCTGCCGCCCAGGGGAACGAAAATGAATAATTTGTTCAGATATAATATTCGCTATTATTACGCGATGATCACTGGTGTGGACGAACAGTTCGGCAGGATACTCGACGCGCTGAAACAGCAGGGACTTGAAAACGATACGATCGTGGTCTTCGCGTCCGATCACGGCAACTGCATGGGCATCCACAATCAGACCGCCAAGAACAACCGCTTTGAAGAATCGATGCGTATCCCGTTCATCGTCCGCTGGCCCGACAGGATCAAGGCCCGCCGCGATGATCTGCTATTTTCGGGACTTGACATCTACCCGACGCTGCTCGGATTGATGGGCTTTGAAAGTGACATTCCGCACGACACGGATGGTATCAGTTACACTGACTTAATGCTGACCGGTCGAAGCGAAAGGCCGAAATGGCAATGGTACATGTGGACACCCTACGGCAGCAGAGATACCGGCAAGCGAGGCATCCGAAATCCGCAGTACACGTTCGTGATCAACAAACTGCCAGGCCGGGAAAACGAAATCTTTCTGCACGACAATCAAAACGACCCGTACCAACTGAAAAACATCGCCGCCGAAAACCCGGATCTGGTCAGACAACTCACAAAAGAACTGAACACGATTCTGAAAAAATACAACGACCCCTGGCTGAAGTCATAAATCCCTCATAAAATGGCCGACATGTTATTTGCGTCGAAAATAGACGCAATCAAAAAAAGAATTTTCTTGACAGCTAAGTTGCTATGGTGCTATAATTATTAAATCAATAAAGTGAATCGTGGTTTTTTCTCGATAAACCGGCAAATTTTCGTCAAGAAAGTTTTCCGGAGGTCAGGTTTATAAAGTCAAAATTGGAAAAGGAGGTAACTCCGGAAAGGGGTCAGTGATGAAACATGTCCAAAAATCAATCATTTTAACAATTGCGGTCTTTTCTTTAACCATTTCAATCCAGGCGGCCGAGGAATATACGTTTTCCATATCCCCTCTGCCCCCGACTCTCAACACCGCGAGTTTCTGGCTTTTTGTTCCGGACACTATCGGGCCCTCGGAACGCATTCGCGGCGCGATAGGTATTTCACGTCACGAAGCAGGCCAGCGCATTTATGAACAATCCGAATACAGGGACTTCGCCGCCGAACAGCACTTTGTATTGTTCATGTATGAACTGCGTGACACCGGCGGCAGGACAACCGGCAACCAGGACGCATCGGACAGTATCTTCGTCGCACTGGAACATTTTGCAACCGTCACGGGACACCCTGAACTCGAATACACCGGACTGGTGCCAACCGGTCTATCCAGAGGTGCCGGTCAGGCAGTCGATCTGGCTTCAAAGGTTCCTTCCCGTTATATCGCCATGATACCCATTCACGGCTCTATGTGGTCCACACCTCCGTCGTATATTCCCGGGCTTTTCCTCGTAGGTGAAAATGATACCCTGGTAGGTGACGGCTATGCCTCAGCTATCGCCAATGCAAGACAGAACAATGACGCTCTGTGGGCGATCGTTTACCAGCCGCTTGTTGAACATCAAACGATCGGCAATCATGACCTGCCTTTGAAATGGCTGAGAAAGATCGTTGCTCAGCGCATCCCCGAAACCATTCCTCTTGATCAGCCGCCGACCTATAACACGATAGCGGAATCTTCCGGCTGGCTCGGGACAATGACGGTCACCAACCGCAGGGCCTCAAATATCCAGCTCTATGATTTCAACGATTATTCCGGATCCATGAGCGCAAGCCATTGGCTGCCCGACGAAGCAGTGGCCAATTGCTGGAAGGAACACCAGCTTACCGGCGGCTGTCCCGACAAACCCAATACCGTCAGCGCTACCCTGATCCGTCACGGCGGTGAGGGCGGCTCGCACCCGACCTTTTCGATAACCCGGCGCGGCGACAATCAAACCGGTTCGATCAGCGGCTCCTATACTGTCTCTGGCACCGCCATACCCGGTGACGATTACACTGCTCTTGCCGGAACCTACGAAACATGGTTTGCACATTCGGTTCACAGTACCACCATCTTCAACGCTTTTGTCAATGAAGACAGCCTGCCGGAAGGCGCTGAAACGATCATCATTAATCTCAATCCCGTCAGCGGCATTGAGATTGATGACCGACCTGTCGTCATGAGACTCGAAGATAACGACGGCGGACCGTCCAACACCGCGCCCGTTGCCGCTTTTTCTGCCTTAAATAAAGGCGAATTGAAAATGAATTTTGACGCTGCAGATTCCAATGACAGCGACGGTTCGATCGTCGCCTACTGCTGGCTTTTCGGCGACGGCGGCTACGCCAGCGGCCCGGAAGTATCTCACACCTACGAAGAACCCGGTGACTATCGGGTATCACTTATCGTAACGGACAACAACGGTGTCGCCGACGCCAACACCCGGATCATCACCGTGGACTTAAGACCGGCCAACGGAGATGGGGACATCGATGACGACGGCGATATTGAATTTAAAGACTATGCTCTCTATGCCCGCCGATACGGCTTCGCTGAATGCAACGAACCCAACTTCTGCGACGGTGCGGACCTGGATCGTGATGGCGATGTTGATTGTAACGATCTGAAGATCATCGCCGCTGACTGGCTCGATATCCCCACAGCGCCGAGCAACCTTTCCGCTGTGCCGATCACCCCGTCGAAGATCGATCTCGACTGGGATGACAACAGCGCCGATGAAGACGGTTTTGAGATCGAAAGAAAAACCACCGCCGCCGGCATCTGGCAGTATATCGATTCGGTAGCGACGGATATAACCCTTTATCAGGATACCGGCCTGACCGGAGCGACCGATTATTTTTACAGGGTACGTGCGTTCAGAGGTGTAGCGAAGTCGTACTATTCGAACGATGCCAACGCCCTGACGGACCCGCCGGATTTCGTTCTCCCGGCCGCCCCGACAAACCTGCTTGGATTTCCATTGAGTTCTTCGAGCACCTATATGACATGGGCGAAAAATACCGAACCGGACTTCGATTATTACAGCCTGTATCGTTCAGAAACTTCCGGCTTTACGCCCGGTCCAGGTAACCATGTCGCAGACATCGCTGACATCAACACCAACTTCTATACCGACAATGGTCTGT
>CAZNET010000260.1:0-4624 GCA_964571885.1 uncultured Pirellulales bacterium | reverse complement strand
ATGATCACCGGCAGCCAGGCCCACAGTTCCGGTACGACACGGTCGAAGACGACCTCGGTCGCCAGCATCTTGCAGATAAAAATACTGACCAGGCACGCCGCGGTCGTTGTAAAGCTGACCAGGACCGCCGATTTCATCGTCTTCGGATCGCGGCACACGAGCACCGGCAGCGCGACCAGCAGCATGATCAGGTTCATGATCGGATCGGTGATTCTGAAATGCTTCTGACTGTATAACTGCGCCAGGTCCTTGACCTTTGTCCCATGAGCGGCCAGGACCGACAACTGCTTCGAACTGAGCAGGGTCTTATACCGGGCCTGTCTGCGGATGGGGATCTCTTCGGGTGTGACGTCACTGGCATAGACCTCGACCGGCTCGTTGATCACGCTCGAGCCTTTTAATGTCACCAGCCCGCCGATCAAATCCCATTGCCGCGTCTGGTAATTGTACACTGCTTTTTCTGCGGTAATCTTGCCTCGAACCGACCAGACAAGCGTGTCTTTAATCTTGTCACGCAAAATAATCGTCGGGCGGTACATCGCCGCTTCTTTAACATTGAAATTCGGTGAACAGATAAGCGAACCGTTTTGGTCGCTGATAAACCACACATCAAGACTTTTATCACCGGTAATATCCTCGTGCTCCCTCACCAGTTTGTCACTTAATGGCGGAATGATCAGTTCCTGATCGACTACCAAAAGACCGGTCAACAGGATTGCCAGAATGATAATCGGGACAATGATGCGTTTGAGACTGACCCCCGAGGCCATCATCGCGACCAGTTCGTTGTTTCGGACCATCTTGCCCAGTGAAAACACCGCCGCCACCACGGTGATCATTCCCGCGAAATCACGAAAATAAACCGATGCGTTCGTGCCGTAATACATCAGCATATTCTCAGCGACCTCAAAAGCGTTCAGGTCCGCGTGCTCGGTAAATTCATCGAGATTGACGAACAGATCGATAATGATCCGCAACCCCATCAGCACGGAAAATGAGATCACATATCCGATCAAAAAATTCTTCGCAATATACCGGTCGATAATTTTCATTGTATCGCTTAATTGGATCCTTATGTTTTCAAGAGCTTTCGATAAATAACGGCTGTCAGGAGTATTAAAAAAATCAATCCCGACCATATCAGCAGCACACCCGACTCCAGCGATGTCCCTGGATTTTTGGTCATATTCTTTCCCATCATGATGCACACGATCAAAATCGCAGCGGGAATACAACTGGCGGCAAACGCGGCCAGAAGGTGACTGTCTTTCTTCGTAATGCCGAGCCCGATCCCGATGAGAATCATCGGCAGACAGCCGATCCCGAAAACCAGCCGTGAGTGCTTTTCGGCCTTGATGCGAATCAGCGTATCCTGGATTTTTCTTTTTAAATCTTCCTGAAGCGACTGCAGCACCTTTGAAACATCCCCGCCGAGCACCGCTCGCGTTTGCGCGGGACTTACCGATTCGATAACATTTTCCGAAGGCAGCTGATTGGTGACCGCCTGCGGCAGGATCAGACCGCGAATAACAATGCGTCCCGCCAGCCCCTCCGTACCGTCGATCTTTTCCCAACGCGGATTGTAGAGTTCCATGAACAGTGTCGGCGCCAGCTTATCACCCTGGAATGACAGGATAGCTTTCGGGCTTCGCATGGTACGAAGCACAACCCTGCTGGCCGCGTCCGATTCGACCACTTCAACATCACCGCTGAAAAGTAATTCGTTTTCTTCATCCAGCAGCCGGCACGCATCGGCCCTGAACTCGATGATTCTTGTGTCACTATGCAGACGATAATACGCTTGTGGAGCCGAATCGAAATGTTCAGCCATATCGTCGGCCAGCAATTCGGCGTTAAAACGCAGGTAAGCGTCACTGGCAAGATTCGCGATCGGATTGAAACGAAACGGATCGGTTCGGATGCGATTCATTGCCTCGATGTTCTTAAATTTGATACTGTCCTCGATCAGCGAGGGAAACACCTTGGAAATATTAAAAAATTCAAATGCGAAATCCCCCTCATCGCCATAGCCCATCTGATAAACATTCTTGGCCATGATCTGAACTTCATTATACCGCTGATAGGAAATAAATTCGATCTTCGCGTGTTTGGCGGTGATGATTCTCTTGATTCTTCCCTCCTCGACTTCCGGCACAACCGCTCCGGAAATCGTGTTTTTTTCAGGATCGGCCATATCCGCGTACAGCATATATGTCTCGTCGTCATCGCTGGGCAGGATATAAAATCCCCGCCGCTGGATATTCCTGAATAAAATCTGCTTGGCGTCCGCCTTGAGCGATTTGTCGGCCTTCTGAACAAAAGCCGGCATGACATGAAAACTCAGAAGCAGATTCGCGATAGCCACGACCAGCGCGAGCACGAATCCCGGATAAATAGTCGTTGACAAACTGATCCCGCTGGCCCGGCAGGCATCCAGTTCGTTGTCACAGGCAAAACGCCCGTACACCAGCGAACCGGCAAATAAGGCCGCTAGCGGCAAGACAAACGTCAGGGTGATCGGCAGAAAATAAAACATCAGATGAAGTACCTGCCGCGGACCGATACCGTATTCCTGAACCGGACGCAGGATCATCCCGACGCTCATCATCAGCGTCAATGCAACCGTCGATAACACGAATACTTTGAGCAACTCGCGGAATATATACCGCTGAAGCGTAAATATCATCCTTGTTTACCTTGTCAATTTTATCTCAAATCTATAGCCGATAACTCATTGTTTATAACTTGGAAAAATTTGCAATAAAAATCTCAACCTTGTTTTTTTTCATTCTAACGAATATCTGTTTGATTTACGAACAAACCCCATTAAAATAAGGTACAGTTAATTGTTCAAAATACCGATTTCAAAACTGGTTATGTTACCTGGAGACCATTATGAGATCCATTAAACCCTGTGTTTTTTACGCCCTGATCGCCCTGTTATTAACCGGCTCGGTAGTCATGTCCGATTCTGTCGTGCTGCATACCGGCCAAAGCCTGAACGGAGAAATTATCGCAGAAAAAGAAGATTATCTCGTGATCGATATCGGCATCGATATCCTGAAAATAAACAAAGACAAGATCCTTGTTTACGAATACACAGCAAAAATCTCAGACGCCAACGACATCAATGAACCCGAAGATATGAACAAGGTTGCGGAAAACATTACTTCCGATCCTCAAAAACTCTATAAAACCGCGGATCTGAATAAAATGACCGTCGAAAAAGCGGTGGACCGTGTTTCCCAAGCCGTCGTCAAGGTTTCCAGTCCCTCCGGGATGGGATCGGGATTTTTCATTAACGAGCAGGGCTATCTGATCACCAATTATCATGTCATTGAAAAAGAAACCCGAATCGAAGTAACCGTTTTCAAAAAAACAGACGGTGTTTTCGAAAAGAAAAAATTCAAACATGTCGAAATCATCGCGACCAATCCGTTTGTCGATCTGGCACTTCTGAAAGTCGAGGATATCGGCGATTTTGAAATCCGTTACAATTATCTCGGCGATTATGACGATGTCACCGTCGGCGAACAGGTCTTTGCCATCGGCAATCCGCTGGGACTCGAACGCACCGTGACCGACGGTGTCATCAGTACCAAAAACAGAGCCTTTGAAGGACTTGTCTATCTGCAAACCAACGCCGATATCAATCCGGGCAACTCCGGAGGCCCTTTGTTCAACATGGCCGGCGAGGTCATCGGCGTGACCAACATGGGATATATCTTTTTCGGGGGACTGGGATTCGCCATCCCCATCGATTACGTGAAACATTTCATCGAGAACCGCGAAGCATTCGCCTATGACAAAGACAATCCCAATACCGGTTTTCGCTATATCCAGCCCGACAAAAGGCTTAACTCAGCCGACCCCGAATTTCTAAAACCCGAAGATCAGTAAACTATAGTATCATGAAAGGCTTATCCATGATTTATAAATATCGTTTTCTTGTTTTTATCATTGTAATGTGTACCGTCTTTAACGTCACGTGCGGCTGCTTCGCCGCTTTGCCTTCCACGGAAAAATTCACGCCGGACGACACAATCGTTGTAGTCGACATCCACAACTTCACCCAGCTCAGAGAAAATTTTAAAAAAACTAATTTGTATCAGTTCTTTGAATCACCCGCAATGTCTCCTTTCATTGAGCATTTCAAAACAAAATGGAAAAGCTCACCGAGCAATTTCGACAGCGAAATCGCCGACAAAATATTATCGAAAGAACTGATACCGACCGGCAGGGTCGCTTTGATTGTTAAGGAAAATGCTGATCCACGCTTCGATGAGCCCCACACGTTAATGCTGTCCCAATGGGGCGAAAAAATCAACGAGATCAAAGATTCGATCGATAAGATCATCGAAAAAGAAGTCGCCGAAGGAGCCGTTCGTCAAAATCACAGCTACCGGTCACAGACGATCATCACGATGATCAAAGAGGTTCACATACCCAGACTCTCAGCACCCAACGATCAGAACATGCCTGTCACAGAGAAAAAAACAATCCAGAAAAAAATCCATTACTGTTTTATGGACGACCTGTTTTTGACATCCACCAACATGGAATTGGTTGAGTTTGTCATCGCCCACGTACAGGGAGCCTCCGGACCCACGCTGGATAAAAATAC
>CAZNET010000259.1:0-4626 GCA_964571885.1 uncultured Pirellulales bacterium | reverse complement strand
ACACTAACCGTATCTCCTTTTTTCAATGTCGTCATTCGAACCGTTCCCGGGCCGAGCACACAATAGAGGATTTCCACAACCGTGTTTTCACCTTTTGTATAGATATCACAAAAACTGAAAGGCCTGCGGAGAAGAACTTCGCGACTGGAAACATTTTTCAGGTCCTTCGGTATTTTACTTTCTTGCGGAATTGCGAGTTTACTCAAATCAATTTCACAGAATTGCCCGGGTACTGCCTGCCTGAAAGCTTCAGCGCTCAGGCCGGCGAACTCCAGACCAAGCTTATAAAACCTTGGCCCGATCTGTTCGTGCAGACAAACTTGCGCATCGCATTTTACTTTTTTGGACAACGAATATTCCTTTATAACAATCCTTCAAACGTTTTAATGCCGTCAACGACTTTACAGACGTGGACAGCGTATTTATCGGCGCAGGCGGGTCTGCTTCGCGGATAACCGGCGTCGACTGCTGTTCGCAGGGCATCGACCGCATCGGCTTTGACCAATGCGCCCGAAGCGCCCTTGTCGCCGCCTCCCAACATGCGCTCACCCAGAACACCCGGCACGGTCCGCACGATGTCACACATGGTTTCCAGTTCCGGGCCGGAAATTTTATAGTCATCCCGCAGGCCGATGCCGTCCTGTCGGAAAATCCTGCCGACGGTTTCGATGTCGCCGGCTTTCCATGCTTCAAGCATTTCATAAAATCGTTTTTGGGCATGATAAATATAGTTCAGCCGTTCGCAGAGCCCCGGATACTTGTCGGTAAATTGATCCATGATCTTGTTATAAACATCTTCTTCTTTAATATCCGCGAGGCTGTTTATCTTGAAGCCGGCCTTTTGAAGAATCGAGACAAATTCCTCGCATTCGGACCGCCTGACTTTATACGTCGATTTTTCCAATCCCGGCCTGACCGTGCCTGTGTCGAGACCGACGATCCGGAAGTCGATCGCCTTGTCACCGAGCGGCACGTAATTAACGCTTCGGTCAGCGGGATTGTAATAGGTCCCCATGCCTTCTCTGGCGAACAGTATCATGATCTGGTCAAGCTGGCCGCAGGGCGAGCCGATGTAATCGTTCTCGACCGCCTGAGCCAGGTCCACGATTTTCATCTGTTCTTCTATTTCTATATTATTGGCATCAAGCAATGACAAGATCAGGTTCAAACTCAGCGAAGCGGATCGGCTCATACCGCCCCCGGGTATATTGCCGTAGATCAACGCGTCGATCCCTTGTGTTAATTCGATACCCTCACGTTTGAGGATATAAGCGACGCCGTAAGCAAATCGTCCCCATGTATCCGCGACTTCTGTCGTTTGGGGCTCCGGAACACGATCAAGTTCGAATTCGATCAGGCCGTCGTCGGGGAAATTGCCGCTGAAGAATCTGCATTTTTTGGAGCCGCTGGGTTTATAGGCCATCCAGATAAAGCGGTCGGTGCCCACGCCGAAAAGCTCTGTGCCGTTGTAATCGCCATGTTCGACTCCCAGGCAGAATCGCGAAGAAGTTCTGCGGATTTTAGCACCGGCGATATTGATCGTATTCTCTTGGGCCAGACTTTTTAATGTTTCGACTGCTTTTTTATCTTCTGCGGTTAGGTCCATTGTGGTCTCCTGACTATTACGATTTACATTTCATTATTCGAGTTTTTCAAATATAACCGATACAACCAAAAAATCAAGAAACTAAAAATAGGCAAATCCATAAAAAAGCCCCGATTTTATACGGGGCTTAAAAATTGAATTTGCATATTATTTACTATCTGGCAATTCCAAGCGGGCTGAAAATAATATACAGAATTATCGTAATAATAACGACGACAATTCCGAAAAATTTAGCACTCCTGGAACTTCTTAGGTCAATTGTTGACTGCTGTTTGAATTCCACAGGTTGAGAGAGCGGTATCATTAATCTGATAATTGTCATAATAAGCAGACAAAGACCAAAGCAAATTGCCATCCGATTTAGAAACTGAATTTGCGGAGCCACAAATTTCAAAACCGGATAAGCGATAATGTTCGTAATAAGGCCTATGACGCCAGTCATCGGCGGAGCCTTCCGTACGATAAAACCGAATACAAAGACTGCCAAAATACCCGGTGATATCAGTCCTTGTCCCTCCTGAATGATGGTAAATATGCTGTTGCTGATCTTAGGATTACCTAATTGTGGCGACAGGAAAATGGCAACAAATGTGAATACCACAACACAGATTCGTCCCAATTTGACCAATGTAGGCTGCGAAGCATTTGGCGAGATGAATTTTTTATAAACATCCATAGTAAAAATCGTCGAAGCCGCGTTCAGCATCGCCGCTAACGAACTCACAACAGCGCCTAACAGGGCTGCTAATACAAAACCGACAATGCCGGTACCTTGCGGAAGGACCTTGCCCAGAAGCTGAGCCATAGCTGTGTCATACTTATAAGCGATTAACTTTTCAGTTGAAACCGGTTGTTGTTCTGCTTTAGCTTTTTCTATTATTTGCTGGTTAAAAGCAAAAATCTCTGTCGCCAATGCAGGAAAAGCACTTTGCCATGATTTATCTTCGGTTTTAAACACGGTATAATCTGAAACCGTTATGCTGCCGAATTTTGTTTTTTCCATTGGTAGAACATAAGGATTCCGTGTCTTGACCGCCTGCATAGAAATTTCATCTTCAAAGACGGCGATCATTATTTTATCTTTACCCCAATTGGCTATTTGCTCTTCTGAAGGAGACTCAACAACCTCAACACGATCTGTATCGGGATTGGCCTTTAGATATTTTGCCATTACCGGAGCATTATCGTAAACAGCTTCAGCCTGCATGTCCTTAGCGTAAAGATTAAACGCAATAATCCCCGGAATCACGATCACGAATGGAATGATAAGTTTCAGGGCCGCTGCGAATACGATACCCTTTTGACCCTGTGACAGTGACTTTGAACCGAGCGTCCTCTGAGTGATATACTGATTGAGACCCCAGTAATAAAAGTTCGGAATCCACAAACCGATCAACAGAGCTGTCCAAGGCAAAATATTATCAGTTTCCGGTAAGATCATGTTCATCCTGACCTTATTCAGTTCCATGAATCGTTCGATGGAACCCTGGTCCTGTGTAAAGGATTTGATCGCAACTGCGCCGGTTTCCGGGTTGACAATCTGCGCCGCTTCCGTAACATTGCCGAGTTTATCGAATGCACAGAACATAATGACACCGCCGCCAATGATCAAAGCGCTGCCCTGAATCAGGTCGGCCCATGCACAAGCTTTTAAACCGCCCGCCGCGACATAAAGCATCGCGATAATGCCGATGACCAGTGAACCGTAAAATAATTCAACCCGGTATCCCATTTGGGCCGCCAGCGTCCGAATGGTTAAAGCTCCGGAATAAGTGACCGCACCAAGCAGCAACATATAGATCAGTACGGTTGCAGCAGCCATAATAGTACGAGCTGCTGTGTTGTATCGATATTCGAGAAACTCCGGTATGGTAAAAATACCGGCTCTTAAAAAGAACGGTAAAAATCCGAAACCAACAATCACAAGTGTCACTGCGGCCATCCATTCATAACTGGCAATGGCAAGACCAACATGGCTCGCCGCGTTGCCGCTCATGCCGACGAATTGCTCAGTCGAGATGTTCGCAGCGATCAATGAAAAGCCGATCAGCCACCACTGCAGACCCCGGCCGGCAAGGAAATAGTCCTCTCCGGTTTTTTCGTGCCGGCTTTTGAGGATCCCGATGGAAATCACCATCACCACAAAGCCGATAAAAACTGTAATATCAATCGCGCTGAATGTCATAACAAATCCTTTCCATATAACATATTTTGCTGTGCCTCAAATCCAACCAATCACTTTTATAAAATTGCCGATAATTATAGCTTCTTTGCTGTAATTAGCAAAGAAATATCGACATATTTTGCTGTACTTCATTGAGATTTACATTTCAAACCGGCGATTATAGCTAATTCGACAAACTTAAACAGCATAAAATAGCCCCAACGACCGAAATTTCATCATGAAAATATAAACTAAACATTGCTTCAAGTCGATAAAGAGGTAAAATATCAATATTTAGAAAAGGAGGTACGAATGATGCAGTGTCCTGCTTGTGGAAATAATCTTAAAGAAAAGGTCGTTTCCGGTGTTACGGTTGATATCTGCGAACACGGTTGCGGCGGAATCTGGTTCGATAATTTCGAGATTAAGAAATTCGATGAACCGCATGAAACGTCCGGCGAGGAAATTCTGAATATTCAGCGGAATCCTCATGTCGTCGTCGATCGCAATCAGAGATTGAAGTGTCCGAAATGTTCTGATATCGTGATGATGCGGCATTTTTTCAGTATCAAAAAAGAAGTCGAGATCGATGAATGTCCCGGCTGCGGCGGGATCTGGCTCGATGTCGGCGAGCTCGCCCGCATCAGAGAACTTTTCGAAACCGAACAACAGCGGCATCAGGCCGCCAAAGAATATTTCAATGAAGTGTTCGGCGAGGAATTCGCAAAAATGGAAGCTGAAGATCTTGCGAAATCAGAGAAGGTAAGAAAATTCGCCAATGTATTCAAATGGATCTGCCCGTCGCATTACATTCCCGGTAAACAGACGTGGGGCGCTTTTTAAATGATATGATTGC
>CAZNET010000258.1:0-4627 GCA_964571885.1 uncultured Pirellulales bacterium | reverse complement strand
ATACCCCTACGACGGTTTAGCAAACCGTTGCCTTAAGCCGCTCGGCCACCTCTCCGAGCTAAAGCGATACTGTACTTTTTCTTCGCCGGATTTGCAAGAAGATATGTCCGAAAGTGCAATTTTTTGAATAAAATTTAATAAGCCGGTCTTTTTTACGGCATATTTATGTGCTTCAATGACCCATGAGCCCTTGAATCAGGGAAGATCATAAGTCACAACTTTGACGTTGTCAATACCCCAGAAGTGCTCGTAATCGGCATCGAAATAATGCCAGCGGAACTGCACATCATTTTGGCCAAGCGCATAGGTCGAGATATCCACTCTGACGGTACCGCTTTCGGTCCAGATACCCGGCTGGTCATAGGTGATAAGATTTTGCCAGGGACCCTGGTCGATCCGGATAGCAACCGTGCCGATCTCATTGGACACATGCGAAAATTCATGATCGAACTGCAGTTCAATGATCGGATGACCGGAACAATCATAGCTTTGGGTAATAAGCTGTTCGTTCATATCAAACTCTTTAAGGAAATAATCGACTATGGCAAATTTGTCACCGGCTTTCCAGTAACCCCATGAATTTAGTGTATCCCATGTTATAGTGTCCTCAAAACCATCGATGACCGTCCAGTTTACGGGGATGTCGGACGAGAAGTCTTCTTCATAAAGAACGATTTGAGTGCCCAGAACGGTGGCGGTGTCATTTTTAACGATGGGATTACCGGTGCCGTCGTTTGCATCGTTATAGGTCAGGGTGATCGTGTCATTATGCCATATCTGTAATGTGCCGTCACCGGCGGCTACGGTCGTTTGTTCGGTTAACATGGTTCCTTTAAAAATACCGGAGCCGGAGGGGTATTCGTTCAGAGTTATCGTTTCGGTGTCACCAGTAGCGGTTGTTAATTGTAAACAGGCGGTCACATTGCCTTTGAGATGACGGTCCATCATATATACAACGATCGTGTCATCAGGTGAATACTGCTCTTTTGTCATATTGATCTGGCCGTTCTCATTTGGCTCGGGTGCACGTCCGACAAAATGAGGAATCACGGCAGTCAGTGGAAATGATTCGGGGATATCGGTTCTTGTCAGGTATCTGTGATGGCCCAGTTGAGTCTGGCGGACCAGTGTTTGATAGCCTGCGACGTTTTCCCGCATGGTGACAGACAGATAGGATTCATTGACATCGTAAACAATTAGTTTGTCACCGCCGCCGGCGGGATACGAAAAGTGGCCGAGGATCTCAGTGTATCCGTGATTTTTCGTTTCGACCAGCACGCCGCCCTGCTCGGTTTTATAGCCAAGCACCCACAGATGCGAGGCATCATTAATCACATGAGTTCTGTTTTCTCTGACTTCACAGCCCAGGTGTCTTGCCCAAACATTGATGTCACCGTTGAAAACGAACTGACCGTAAATGCCCCCGATTACATCTTCAAAAAATAGTTCACCCGGTCCGGTGTAGGTTCTTCCCGCAAATCTACTGGCTCTGAGAACCAGCGATCTTCCCTCACCGATAACGATTCCTGGTGTATAGCTTCCGCCTAACTGCAATTGATCGACCACAACGACAGGGGGACAATTACTGTCCTCAACGAGGATAAAAGCCGGTTGCGAACTGCTTGCGAATTTGATTTGTTCGCCCAGACCGACGAATCGCCTGACGTTGCCGCGAATATAGATCGGGCCGCCGACATTACTATAATTATAGCCTATTGGAAAATATAGTGTTGATTTACCTGAGTCGATCGCGTTCTGGATTTTTTGCTGATAATTACTACCCGAAGCGGTAGCCACGTTTGCCCAGTTGGAAAAATCATTATCCCAGGGAACCTCGGGCGTTTCTTTGATAGGCAGATCAAGCGATTTTTTTTCGGTATCGAACAGGGTATAAATTCCGCCTGAACAGAATTCTTCGTAGTGCGGACCTGTGAAGTCATTGCCGTCACTTTCAATGGCGTATTGATAGCAGGAGGTTCTTAGATTCCTGGCGAAGATGGTACCTGTATTGATGATAGCCGGCTGTGTCGATGCGGCTGCGAAGCCTGCCAGGTCGCAATCCAGAAACGTCGCGACCGAACCGCCTCCAAAGTTTCTAAACGCGGGGACCGAGTTAAAACTGCTGACTTTTCTAATACTGAGAACCTGGCCGGTGTTATAAATACCGTATGTATTTTGCTTGATCAGCTTGATATGTTCGAGGACCTGGCTGTTTTGACCGCCATCGGTTCGGATACCAATATCAAAACCTTCGATTTGGATATTCTTGGCCAGCAAGGGTCCGTTTAAACTTGCGTAGGCAAAATCAAGTCCAATAACCCCCTGTCCATCACCTGATTTGATCTTTACATCAAAAACACCGCCGTTATTATTTGACATCATTTGCAAACCGATGGCACCGGGATTACCCCTTCCGGTATCAATTGTGAGATTTCTGACATAGTTGCGGAAATTATCAGCCGAGCCGACAATCTGGGTCCAGACCACGGACTTGGGACTGCCGGGATTCTGGAAACCGGAACAAGTGTTCCTCAATTTAATAATCGTTCCATTTGTACTTTGCCCCCTGAGGATTAATTGACTTGTTATTGCGTTACTCGGCCATTCAAGTCTGTCTGACACCAGATACGTTCCATTGGGGAGATAAACAATCCCGTTGACATTATTGTTCAGAGCATTTTGAATCGCTGAAGTATCATCGTGAATGCCGTCGCCGTAGGCGCCGTATTGGGTTTTCACATTTCCAACGCCGGCATCGGAAGGATACACGATATTCATATTAAAGCTGCCTTCGAGATCGAAGTTGTCTGCCATGATCGAGTAATCCGCGAACTCTGTGCCGTTCTGCAGATTGAGATCTGCGCGGTTCGGATCATTGCACGAACAGGATGGGTCAAGCCATTGATCGGCAAGAATGCGCATGTCTTTGTAGTCGACGATACAGTCATTATTGAGATCGCCATCGGGACAAGGGGCCGCGAAAAGCGCCGTTGATAACATCAAGATTGAAAGTATGGAACATATTGGTTTCATTTTTGTATTACCTTAAAAATAAATTAAAATTTTCATATCAGTTTTCATCGATCGCTATTACTGCATCTTTGCCTGTAAACAAACTGAAATATCCATCGATGGTGGAACTGCCGCCTCGCTGCCATGCGAAACCGGTCACTCCTGCCGAGACACTAAATCCGAAGGCATAACCTGCGTTACCGGTTCGAGGTTCGAGGGTGATCGCGTTTGAACCGCTTAATTCGAGTTTCAGGACGGTATTGTTCGAAGCTACCAGTTCAGAAGCGTCGACGGTCCATGGGATGTCCAGCAGAATGGTATTATTAGTGGGGTCTTCCCCGGTGTTTGTTATATCATCCATTTCATAAAGCTGGATATTAATCATATAGTCCGCGGTGTCACTATCAAGCTTATGATATTCGATATAAATTGCGTCAGTAACTGTCGTGCTTGCTACATCAAAGCTCTGATAATGGAATCCGCCTGCAGATAAAGTGTTTTTCTTCGTTGCGCCGGTGATCATGGTGTCGAATTCGGGACTGCTCGGCCAAGTGTCATCGTAATATATATCCAAGCCGCCGGCTGCGGTGGTATCCGAAGCTTCATTTGAGGCATCCGACTCATTATCAGATGTATCGACCGCGGTGACTTTGTAGTGATAGGTCGTATTGGGATCCAGGTTGGTATTTAAATAATTGCTTGAAACGATGCCCGATGCGACCTGATTACTGATATTCGGGTCGAATCCGGCACTTAAAGAACGATAGATAGTGTAACTTTCGAGGTCCGGCTCGGAATTGTCATCCCAGTTTAATTCAATCCTGCTCGCGCCGTTAGCGGTTGCCGTTAAGTTCGTCGGAGCCACCGGCGGGGTGACATCGTCATCCGTTGTGGCAGCGGCTTCGTTGGATGGATCTGATTCATTAATTGAAATGTCGACAGCGGTAACCTTGTAGTAATATGTCGTCGAACCGGTCAGGCCGCTGTCGGAGAAGTTACTATCGATCACATTCGTCCCGATCCGATTAGTGGGTGAGATCGAAAATCCGGCGGTGGTATCCCGGTAAACATTATAATAATTCAGATCGGTTTCATTATTGTCATCCCACTCAAGGTCGATTTCATGAACGCCTGCTGTATCTGCAATGAGATTAACCGGCTCATTCGGTGGGGTAACATCACCGGATCTTCTGCCGACGAAAAACGGCACCGCAATCAGATCTGCCCGCAACGGCAGATTCGGATCGCTGCGAATCAGGTCCCGGGTTTGGCCGAGCTGAGTTTCCTGGATAATGATCTCGGGTTTTTTTAATCCATAGAAAGAGACATGATCGCCGCCCATTGTCAGTGACATAGAAGATTCGTCGTTAACAAACATTGGATAAAGGTCGAAGGTGTCCTGCATCATGCCGGTGTAGGCGAAGTGACCGATGATCTCCGTTTTTGCCTTATTCCTGTTGTCGACCAGGATACCTGAATTTTCGGTTTTGAGACCCAGAACCCAGAATGTGGACCCGTTATTGATCACGTGGGTCAGGTCATTTCGGCTTTCGATCCCAAGATGCCGGGCCCAGACATGTTGACCGCCGTTAAAAACAAAATTACGAAGCCTGCC
>CAZNET010000257.1:0-4632 GCA_964571885.1 uncultured Pirellulales bacterium | reverse complement strand
GGGAGTATGTCCCGGCCAGCGGACGATGAACGGCACGCGGATGCCGCCTTCGTAGATACTGCGTTTGCGGCCCCTGAAAGGTCCCGTACTGCCGATACCACTGTGGGCCGAATTCGGAAGATTAATATCTTCAGGACCGTTATCACTGGAAAAGACAAGGACCGTATTTTCAGACAAGCCCAATTCATCGATTTTTTTGATCAACCTGCCGATGTGTTCATCGAGGTCGCCCACCGACGCGTAATAGATCTGTTTGGGGCTTTTATAAGGAAGATCACCCGGCTTGAAATAACCGCTTTTTGGCGCGAATCCCTGATAGGGTTTCATCATTTCCTCAGTCGGATGCAGCAGGGCATGCGGGATCATCGTCCAGACATTCACGTAAAACGGTTTGTCCTTATTTTCCTCGATAAACCTGATGGTATCATCGACCATGTTGGCAGTCGAATGCGCCCTGTAATGTTCATCTTTTTCATAGGCGCCTTTCGGCGTCGGCGCATCATAGATGTTAACTTTATCAAAACCGTATTTATTTGCATCAGGTGCATCGGGTGTCGAACCGAGATGCCATTTACCGAAATGACCGGTAGTATAGCCGGCCTTTTGAAGCAGACGGCTGACAGTATGAACGTTGGGATCAAGGTAGTTATCCATGCCTCGCCTTTTGTTATGTTCCGGCCTGGAAGTCAGATAATCGTGTATTTTGTGCCGGGCAGGAAAATGACCTGTCATGATCGCAGTTCTTGATGGAGAGCAGACGGAGCCGCTGACATAGAACTGTGTGAATAGGGTGCCCTGTCTTGCCAGTCTGTCGAGATTACGTGTTTTAAGCTGGCGGTTGCCATAACAGCTCAGATCACCCCAGCCGAGGTCATCGGCAAAAATAAACACAAAATTCGGTTTTTTTGCATCGTCCGCAAGGGATATTCCCGTAGTCATTGAAAAGGAAATCCCAGCGGTCCATGCTCCTGCGGTTTTTAAGAATCGGCGTCTGTTCATATGTCATACTCCTTAATGATAACCGTAAATGCCTGTATTTTAGAGTTTTTGGTGAGTTTGTCAAATGAATCGGATTCCGGAACAACTTTATCAATTTAAAATAATCATAAATACTGCCTCTTGAAACGATTTGGTTCTTGATTTATAATTCAGAAAAACGATACAGGATGGGAATTATGAGTAAAATTGAAGAATTAGAACTATTCGATAATCCGAAACCTGAGAGAGATTATACAATTACCATCAGGTGCCCGGAATTTACCAGCGTCTGCCCGAAGACCGGGCAGCCGGATTTCGGCGAGATCATCATTGAATACTGCCCGAATAAAAAATGTATCGAACTGAAAAGTCTGAAATTTTATATGCAAGGTTATCGTGATCAAGGGATTTTTTACGAGTCTCTGACTAACAATATTCTGGATGACCTGACAAAAGCGTGCGAACCGAGGTGGATGAAAATCACATCGAAATTTACACCTCGAGGCGGAATTACGACCGATGTTGTTGCTGAATTTCATTCAAATCAACAGAAAAAGTGAGGTAAAAAATGTCTATATCATTCAACTGTAAATACTGCGGAAAGAAAATCGAGGCTAAGGACAGCGCCGCCGGAAAAACGGCCAAATGTCCTTCCTGTGAAAAAAAGATCCAGGTTCCAAAGACTCAGGAAGAAGAGGATTCAGAACTTAAACTGGCTCCGGTAGACCAAAGTGAGGAAGAAAAGAAAAAGCAGTTGATTATGGAAACCTACAAACTCGAACAGGAAATACTCAAGGAACGTAATGTTCCCGAAGAAACCTCACAGCAAAACGAGAAGGAAGCCGCCGACACAAGCTCTTTCGACTTAAATGAAAAAGAATTAACTCAATGTATTATTAATTATCTGACCTTGATGGCTAATGGAGACCTTGTCGATGCCGAGGCTCCTTTAAAGGCCATTGTACCGGCCGGGGAAAAAGCGATCAAGATACTGGATCAAATCGCCCTTAGTGACATCCCTGAACCCGAGCTGGAAGATATTCCTCCGCAGGTGTTATCAGGATTAATTCGAACTTTACGGACAAAAATAAAGCAGGCCTGAGAGATCTTTTTCAGCGCAACGTCCTTTATTATTTTATTCAATAGTAAAGATCGCCCGAATATTATCGGTCCTCCTGAAGAGTTTCTAAATTTATCTAAACCCATTTGCCGATATACCAACTACTTTGTATTTTTTATATAGAATTCATGGGGTGACAGTTTACATTGATATAATTCAGGAAGGAAACTTTGCTATGACGAATGAGATCACGGCGGTGCATGTCACGCACGAAGCGGTCGATAAAATCGGGGGAATCGGGGCGGTATTACAAGGATTTTTCACAAGTCAGAATTACCTCAAAGCGATTCCCAGATCAATCATTATAGGTCCCCTGTTTACGACCGAGGGTTCGGTGCTTGACCGGCTGGGCGATGACGGTGAGGTGCTGTACTCATCTCTGGACGGTTTCGTAAAAACCGGGTATGCTCATGCATTCCACAATATCGAAAGTTTTTACAATGCCGGCATCATTTACGGCAGGCGCAGGTTTACTGATCCGCAAACCGGTACCTCCAGCTCGCCTGAGGTGATATTGATTGATATTCGACACATTGATCCGGGACCCGTTAATGAACTGAAGAAACGCATGTTCGAACAATTCGGTGTACGCAGTGACACCAATGAGCATTTATGGGAATATGAACAATATGTCCGGTTAGCCCCTCCAGCCATTGCATCTCTTAAGGCCATCGGAGCCGCTCACGATGCATCAATCATTATGGCTCATGAATTCATGGGGATGCCGACCGCCCTGGCGGCCATGCTGGATACCTCCTGTGAGTTCAAGACGATTTTTTACGCTCATGAAGTCGCCACGATGCGGCGAATCGTCGAAGAATATCCCGGTCATGACGTCATGTTTTACAATGTTATGAAAGAAGCGCACAAGAAGTTATTGACCGTTCACGACATTTTTGGCGACCAGAATTCCTATTTCAAAACCGCTCTGGTGGAAGCGTCAAAATACTGCGACAGTATCTGTGCGGTAGGTGATTATGTGGTCGATGAACTTCGTTTTTTGGCTCCGGAATTTGAAAACGCAAATATTAACGTTGTCTATAACGGCATCCCGGCGTACGAGATCGGCATCGACGAAAAGCTGGAATCAAGAAACCGATTATGTCATTACGCTCAGAATCTTCTGGACTATGTGCCGGATTATATTTTTACCCATGTAACCCGGCTGGTTCGCAGCAAAGGGCTTTGGCGCGACTTAAGAGTGCTCGAACACATGGACAGAGAATTTCAGGCCCAGAATAAAACCGCAATAATGTTCCTTTTGTCTACAGAGGTCTGTCAGCGGCGAAGCAGTGACATCTACCAGATGGAATCTTCTTACAACTGGCCGATAGCGCATCGTGAGGGCTGGCCGGATCTTTCCGGGGGAGAAGCGGCAATTTATACGGCAATCCAGCAATTCAACACACAGAGTCGAAATATCAAAATTGTTTTTATCAATCAGTTTGGTTTTGAACAGAGATTTTGTGGCGGCAAAATGCCCGCAGAGATAACATTTCTTGATATCCGAAAAGGTTCTGACGTTGAATTCGGCCAAAGCATCTATGAACCATTCGGAATCGCTCAGCTTGAACCGCTGACCTTTGGCGGTTTGTGCGTATTCAGCAATGTCTGCGGCTGTGCCGGCTTTATCCGAGATGTCACCAACGGGGAACCGATCCGCAATGTGATCTTGACCGATTATATCACCTTTGAAAACAACGGGCATAAAAGCATAAACGATCTAATCGTCATCGACCGCAAGTTCAGAGACAAGATCGAAAGCAAAGTCAGCAAAAACATCGCGATGCAGATCTGTTCGCGTTTGACCAAAGACGAAAGCGAAATGCTACAACTTCTCAAAGATGGCTATGAAATTGCAAAAGAGATGAGCTGGAACAGGGTGGTCGAGAACTATTTGATGAAAAGTATCGATCAGGCAATGGACAAACAGTATTACAAACAAATCTTCGTTGCCTGACAGGTGCCGTTTATCTGAATTTTGATATCTCACTTTTTAATCTGTCACTGTCAAGTTGACGGCGGTAGAGCGGCATTTTGTTATCCCGATAAATACCGACATTTCTTTCAAAACTTTTCTTATTCGGATTTTTGTAAAAAACACCCAGCGGCAGTTTTTCCTTTTCAAGCGCTTTTGTAAAGGCCGCCTTTCTATCTTGCGGATCATGGTCCTCAAGGTAATAGGTGTTTTCCTTGAACCATTTAAATGTGTTGATCTTATTGAATGTCACGCATGGCTGAAAGATATCGACCAAAGCATAGCCATCGAATTGAACGGCTTGTTTGATGATATCCACCGCTTTATCCCTGTCGCCGGAAAACGCCCGAGCGACAAATCCGGCATCCAGTGCGATTGCCACGGCCGGCGGATTGAACGGTTCAAGCATAACACCATTGACCTGCACAGGCGTTTTAAAGCCTAATCGGCTTGTTGGGGAGGCCTGTCCTTTTGTCAAGCCGTACACCATATTGTCATGGACGATGTTAGTGATGTTCGGATTGCGCCGAATGGTATGGATAAAGTGGTTGCCGCC
>CAZNET010000256.1:0-4639 GCA_964571885.1 uncultured Pirellulales bacterium | reverse complement strand
AGATTTTTGACAAAGAAAAGATCGGGGTCAGTCCATTCGTTCAAAATGTCAATCTCAAGCGTGCGCTGCAGGAAGAACTGGCAAAAAGCATTCAAATGATAGAAGGGGTTGTTTTTTCCAGGGTCCATATTGTCAACGCTGAGAAAAATCTCTTCCAAAGCGAGGATTCGAAAACAACCGCTTCGGTCGTACTCAAATTAAAACCGGGTTACAGCATCAGCGCGATGAATATCGGGGCCATTACCTACCTGGTGGCCGGGAGCGTTGAGGGGCTCGAAGCTGAAAATGTCACGATCGTTGACAGCAAAGGCAGGCTGTTATCCGGCAACACCGATCAGCAATTCGCCAACGGCGCCGGGACAGTCGCCGATTACAAAGAGCGTGTCGAGCAGCGTCTTGAAGAGAAAGTCAAGGACATGCTGACGGCCGTACTGGGACCGGGAAGGGCCGCGGTGAAAGTCAGTGCTGAAATCGATATGACCAGCACCAGTACGGTCACCGAAACACCCATCAAAGGAGTTCCGCAAAAAGAAGAAATTAAAACGAACTCTGAAATCGAAGCCCCGGCTTCTGAAGAAGCGAGCACCGGCAATACCAAAAAGGATGAAACAATCGTCACCGAATATGCGAACGGAAAGACCGTCAAACAGGAAGTGGTCACGCCCGGTGATATTGTATCGCTTTCCGTCGCCGCCTTTGTGGATCTGACGGTCGAAGACGCCAATACCGCGGAAGGTTCCGAGGCTGCCACACTGATCATGCAGGTCGCTGAAGTCGAGGATGTCATCAAAAATGCACTCGGACTAAAAGACACGGACTCATTGAAAGTGGTACAAACGAAATTTCATCGCCCCGATCAAACTGTCGTTGAACACAAGGCCGGGCTGGATATTGTTGCGATCGCGAGGCATTCGTCGATGGGTTTGATGGCGGTCTGTGCGTTAATCGTATTGAAAATTTTCAGCGGTGCGAAGAAAAAAGTTAAATCCAAAGAACTGACCGAAACCGAAACCGCTGCTCTGCTTCCATCGGGAGAAGCCGGTGAAACGATGATGCTTCGAAAACAAATCGCCGAAAGCCTGCAAAGCGACCCGGTTAAAGTCAAACAATTATTCTCAAGCTGGTTACAGGACAAGGGTGAATGATACATGGAATTTACCGGCAAACAAAAAGCGGCATTATTACTGATGAGCCTGGATCCGGGAACGGCTTCCGAGTTGTTGAAAGGAGTGGACCAGGAAACAATCAAGGACTTGGCCGTTGAACTGGCCTATATGGATGCGGCAGGATTTAAGAACAGCGGCCAAAGTATTTCTCTGGCCAAGGAATTTTACAACGCTATTCAGGGTGAACAGAAATTTCATATCAAAAGTTTTCTAAAGCAAATGCTTAACAGCACCATCGGCGCCGATAAAGCGGAAGAACTGCAAATCGAAATACAAAATATTTTATTGCAGCGAGATCCATTTATTCCGATTCTCGCAGCGGAAACACAAACTCTGGCCGGAATTCTCGAAAACGAGCATCCCCAGGTCATCGCCGTGATTTTATCCAAACTCGAACCCAAAAAAGGCTCGGAAATCCTTTCGATATTAAACGAAGAAAAACGAAAACAGGCTATCGGCAAGATGACGGAAGCTCAGTCGCTGAACAATGACGCAAAAAAAAGAATCGCTGAAACGATTCGACAGCGGCTCGAAACAGCCAAAGCCGGAACGTCCACGGTTAAAGCCAGCCCCGAAACGACGCTAAGGAAAGTGGCTGTCATTTTGAGAAATCTTTCAACAGACATACGAGACGGTCTGATCAGCGCGATAAAGGAAAAAGACGCTGAGGCCGTCGAAATGGTGACAAATCTGATGATAACATGGGAAGACCTTGTTCTAATTAACGATCGACAGCTTCAGGAGGTATTGCGCAATATCGAAGCGAGTGATTTGGCGCTGGCTGTTCAGAAAAGCGATGAAAGTATTATTGACAAGATAAAATCCAATATTTCTGAACGTGCCGCCGCATCCATGGAAGAAGAGGCCGGCCTGATGGCTGCACCGACGAAAAAAGATATTGAAAAATCCCGCGAAAATATTCTCAAGGCACTGCGTGACCTGAACCAAAGCGGGGAACTGAATTTTATCGAAGAAGACTGAACCAATGCCTGAAATTGTCAATGTGGACATTGCGAAACCAATCGGGCTTGTGGAATTGCTCGATCACTACAGCCCGGATATGGTGGGGCCGCTCCAGGCGGAAATTCTGCAGGCAGATCTGCTGAAAGAACTCCAAATACAAAAAGACGCCATGGCCTCACTGGTCAGGGCGATCCGGACCGCAGAAGACAAGCTTACGACGTTCTATACCAATCTCTTTTCCGAGCATAAAGACCAGATCGCGAAACTTTCGATGGAGATCGCCCGCAAGGTACTTCACCAAAAAATTAAAGAAAAAGATTATGAAATAGAAACGATTATCCGGGAAACGCTCAGCAACGCGCCGTCACAGCAGAACGCGGTGGTGCGTTTGAATCCGGATGATTTTAACGAATTTCAAAAAATACTTGAGGATTCGCAAAACAGCTTTGAGGCAATCCAGTTCTTGCCCCATGAAAAATTGTCACGGGCCGAATGTATTGTCGAAACGCCCAAGGGCGTTGTCGAATCCTTTGTTCATCAGCAACTCGAAACGATCGAAAAGGCGTTAATGAAGGCTTAATGAGAGATGAATGAGCACGAACATAAACATTTGTCGACATTAGACGTTAGCGGTTTTGACCCGGCGGGTACCATTGATTTTGACCGGCTTCACTCAGCGCTTCAGTCGGTCACTCTGACCAACTGCCGGGGTTTCGTCGTGAAGGTCTCGGGATTAACGGTGGAATCAGCCGGTCCGGTGCTGGGGCTTGGAGAATTGTGCGGAATTCACCTGCGTGACGGCAGGCGAATACTGGCCGAGGTCATCGGCTTTCACAATGAAAATCTTATCCTTCTGCCGCTGGAACATATTGAAGGCATCTCACCCGGTGACGCGGTCACCGCACGGACCACGCCTCGGCATATTAATCTGAGCGAGGACGTATTGGGCCGGGTCCTGAACGGATTAGGCGAACCGATCGACAATAAAGGCCCTTTGGAGGGAAACGAAAAACGCTACCTGGATTCAACCAGCCCTCCCGCTTTAAGCAGACAGAAAATTTCTCACCCGCTTCCGCTGGGAATCAAATCGATCGACGGACTTGTCACCTGCGGTCAGGGACAGCGAATCGGCATTTTTGCCGGAAGCGGGGTCGGAAAAAGCGTCCTGCTCGGTGACATCGCGAATTCGAGCGACGCCGATGTCAATGTGGTGGCACTGATCGGCGAGCGCGGCAGGGAAGTTCGCGAATTTCTCGAAGGCGATCTCGGTCCTGAAGGCCTGGCGAAAAGTGTCATCGTCGTAGCAACATCCGACTCACCACCGATCCAGCGTGTCAAGGCGGCGTTTATGGCCGTGACCATTGCCGAATTTTTCCGTGATAAGGGAAAAGCGGTTTTGTTCATGATGGATTCGTTAACGCGTTTCGCTCAGGCTCAGCGTGAAATCGGCCTGGCGGCGGGAGAACCGCCGGCGGCAAAAGGCTATTGTCCAAGTGTTTTCGCTTTAATGCCGAGACTGATCGAACGGCTCGGCTGTGCACACGTCGGCAGCATTACGGGGATTTTGACGGTTCTGGTGGAAAATGACGATTTGACCGACCCTGTCGCTGACAGTGCCAGAAGCCTGCTGGACGGCCATATCGTGCTTTCGCGAAAACTTGCCGACCGCAGTCATTTTCCGGCCGTCGATATATTGTCAAGTATCAGCAGACTGATGAACGCCGTTGTCACGGAAGAGCATCGCCGCGCGGCACAGAAACTCAGAGAAATTTACGCAACCTATAACGATGCCGAGGATTTAATCAATATCGGTGCCCTGTCACCTGGCAACAATCGGCGTATCGACGGTGCTATTGCGCTGATCGACCGAATAACGAATTTTTTAACACAACCGATCAGGAAAAAAAGCAGTTTCGAAGGAACCGTCGCGCAACTGCTGAGTATCACTCAAGACTGGGATAAGCTGCTCGGGAACACGACGGAGCAGACGGATCAATCATGAAAAAATTCAAATGGCGATTAGAACGTGTACTCGATATTAAAAAGGTCGAAGAACAGAAAAAAAGAACCGAGCTGATTAGAATTATGGAAGAGCTGACAAATACGCGAAGTCAATTAATCATGAAAAAAAGTGTTTTGAACAATCTGCTCAGCCGGATCAATGACACGGATTTCGAGGAACGACTTCGTCAACAGGAATTATTTTTGAAACAGTCACGCGTTCTGGACGAGCAGATCCAGTACCTCGAACTTCGGATCCTCGATCTTGACCATAAGCGAAAAGAGAAAATGCAGGAAGTCCTCAAAGCCAAACAATTCAAGGAAGGACTGGAAAAACTCAGGGAACAGGCGAAAACGGACTATATCAAAGAACAGGAAAAACTGGAACAAAAGGAAATGGATGAAGCATCAAGTATTCGCTTTGTCCGTAAACAGTTTAAAGAAACCAATGTGTCGGTTGGTGCAGGCTCAAAGAACCCAACCGGCCGCTCAGGAGATTTCTCATGAAT
>CAZNET010000255.1:0-4676 GCA_964571885.1 uncultured Pirellulales bacterium | reverse complement strand
CTTGAAGATGACCCGAATCTTGTAGCCCGTTGGCTGTTCGACGATGATTTTACCGAAGAAGTTGCAGGCCGCGACGCAAACTATGTCGGCGGTGATCCGTGCTGGACAGACGGTGTACAGGGAAAGGCCCTTTGGATGCCGGATAGTATGGCTGTATGGATTGATGGCGGGGGTAGTTGGGGACGTGACACCGGGTCGGGATGGGTCGATTTCGATGAAAATAATCCTGACACTTATCCTGCTTCTTGGAATCCAAACGATGCCAACACATGGGATTATAATGATGTTTACACCTGGGCCGATTTCAACAGGTCCATGACCGTTTCAGTATGGGTTAATATTGCGGATCCAGCCAATAGGTGGGAAATGATTGTTTCTAAAATAAAAACAACATGGAATTCCGGAGATGACAGTAGCTGGGGCATGGGCAAATCAAATCTGGAATATGAACCCAGCGATGATTCTTATTACCACTTTAAATTTAGTATCAAATCGGCGGTCGGTGAAAGGGAGAATCCTGAATTGCATAATAATAAAAATGCTGGTAATTGGGGTTATGAAATCGCCGACGGCCAGTGGCACCAACTGGTCGGTGTCTTCGATAACACCAACGGGATCGTCTATCGTTATATTGACGGCATGCCGAATGTTATTATAAGTGATGCTTCAAGAGAACCCGGCTATCACGATCCGTATATGGGAATATATCGTACCAACTCAGATATTATCATGGGACGTTTCCGCGGTAAAATGGACGAAGTCCGTGTTTTCAATCGAGCTTTATCAGCCCGTGAGGTCAAGGCATTATACGGTCTGATCAGTCTCTATCAGGCCTGGGACGCTGTCCCCGAAGATAACGGCGTCAAGGACCCCATCGCTCCGCTGGTCTTCAAAGCCGGTGACAAGACAAGCGCCAATGACAGGCAGGAAGTCTTTCTGTCTGACACCTTCGAAGATGTCAACTCTGCCAGTGCCTCCGATCCGATCGGCGCGGTCCGTCTGGATCCGAATCTGATCATCGGCCCTGACGGTGACGGCAATTACAGTATCGATTCGGCCGCCCTGGGACTGTCCCTGGGCAATACCTATTACTGGCGGGTCGATGACTACAATGCCGTCGAGCCCAACATGTGGAAAGGCAATGTCTGGCAGTTTCAGGTCGCTCCGTATTACATTATCGACGACTTTGAAAGCTACGGCAATGATAATGAGTTAAAGGCGGTCTGGAGCGGCGAGGGCGCCGGCTTTATTTACCTCGAAGGGGACGGTACCACCGAAACCATTACCATCGACGAGTTGTCTTTGCACATTACCAATTTCTTTGGTTCCTATGGCGGCGCTTCTATCGCACCGCCGCTGCCTCAAACCGACTGGAGCGAGGCAACCGGCATCGGGGTTAAATCATTATGGGTAAGTTTCTATGGTATCAGCACCAACCCCGCTGCCCCGATCTACGCCTATATCGAGGACGGCAGCAACGGGTATTATGTCCATCATCCCGATCCTAACGCCGCAAAAGCAGAACAATGGAAATTATGGCGGGTCGACCTCAAAGACTTTACCGATCAGGGTCTTGATCTGAGCAATATCACCAACCTGGCGGTTGGAGTCGGCGACCGGTCCGGCAGTGGCACAGGCATCTTTGCCGATGTGTACTTTGATGATGTCCGGGTCTATGTCCCGGTCTGTGTGCCGGAATTGAGAAAACCACTAGCCGATGTGGGGGACTATGGTGAGGATTCGGACTGCGCGGTGGACAATAAGGATCTCGCGATACTCGGTCGTGACTGGCTCAAGTACAGCTATTCGGCGACTTCGGTCGTACCGAGCAACGACGATCTGGAACTTTATTATTCGTTTACCGGCGATGATCTGCAGGATGATTCCGGCAACAGCCGTGACGGCCAGGCCCGGAACGCTTTGAAAGATCCGGCGGATACGAATTACTATCAGACGACAACAGCGTTGTATGAGGATGGTCCATCTGGTTTCGGCCGATGCCTGGTTTTCACCAATGCCCCCGATGCCGATGACCCCAATGGCCGGTTCTATGTCCATTGCGGCGGTGAAAGGGCGGCCGTGCCGGCTTTCGATAAGATCGAAACAGAAATCGGAAAATGGCCGGATCCCGACGGCGACCCGAATTTCTGGCCGGTCCGCTCGGACGCCGGTGCCTGGCCCAACGCCTGGCAGCCGGTCAACGACGCCAATCAATGGCCGGATCCTGACTGGGTCGAAAACTACGATCCGGGCGATCCCAATACCTGGCCGGATTATGACCCATCCGATCCGTGTACGGTCCCCGGCGTAGCGGACTATAAAGCCCCGACGGATGCAAACTTTAACGATGCGGATTGGCCCGACGGCTGGGATATTGCGACCCCCTCCACCTGGTGGAATCCCGCCGATGCCAATACCTATTGGGATCCGGAGGATTTTTATAACTGGGCGGACTTTGATGAAGGATTGACGCTTTCCTGCTGGGTCAAACTGACCGAACCGTATGGTGACGAAAGCGCCAAGAACAAATTCATCGCCAAGGGCTGGCCCGGCGCCTGGTCGCTGTCCCGAAGGGGCTCGGATCTTCTGGATGCGAACGAAGGCCAGTTCACGATTAATAAAAATGAGATGTACTCCAAGCAAATTACGATGGATGAAGATCTCTGGTATCACATCGCCGGTACCTTTGACGGCCAGGAACGCCGCATTTATGTTGACGGTGTTCTCGGCGATATTAAATTCATACAAGGCGCGATAGCCAATCCGGAGGTAACCGATCCGATCCGACTCGGTACCCGCGGTGAGCAGCTCGATTACGCCGGTTTCCTGGATGAAGTCCGCGTTTACAGCCGGGCGTTGAGTCATGGCGAGATCATGAACCTGGCCGGTATGGCACCCGGGACCGTCATGCAGGTCGAACTGCCGCAGCCCGGTCTGGATCTGTCAGCCGACGGCATGATTAACTTCAAGGATTATGCGGTGCTGATGCAGGAATGGCTCGTAGGTCCGCTCAAATGGCCGACCTGGTAATTGATGTCGTGTATAGTTACGTATGATTAAAATGATACAGGGCCTTCAAAAAACGAAGGCCCTGTTTTATATATTTTATGCTATACAATCCTTCCAGATTTCAAGCTTCTTACTAAGCAATTAAAATTTGCAAATCTTTTCTGAAACAAGCGGACATATATAAATACATATTGACGGAAAATTAATACAATATGACGTTTATTCTAGCCCATTATAATATAGAATAATATTGGGTGTTAATTTTGTTTTTGGCAATTCTATAATCAGCTATAGAATAAGTCTAATGATTTTATATTCTTTCAAAGGAGGAATCATTATGTCCAAAAAATTCATTTCCCTTCAAATCATTTTGTTATGTTTACTTTCTTCAATTGTTTCTGCTGAACTTGAAAACGATCCGTGTTTGATCGTCCATTATACCTTCGAACCAGGAACGACCGGCGTAAATGCTTTTTATGACATTGTGGGAAAGGAAGATCCAAATTTTACCACGATGGAATTAGTGGCCGGAGATATGAACTATCCTTTGCCGTCCTTTAAATCGGATGGATGGGATGGCCAGAACCAATGGGGGCTGGATTACGGCACGGCTATTTATTTCAAAAATCCCAAAGTGAATGATTCATCCACAGATTCGCATCTTTATGGTACCGACACACGATGGAAATGGTACGACGATGCCAATGAGGTTTGGATAGATTACCTTGCCGGTGATTCGAATACATGGCCTTTAAGCTGGAATCCTGAGGATGCGAATACCTGGGACTTCAATGATGTGTACACCTGGGCCGATGAACTTAGTACCGGAATCAAACGGCCGGATGCATTTACCGCGATGGCCTGGGTAAAGTACGATCCGGCCGGCGGTGATGAAGGCAAGTGGCAGCAAATAATAAGAAAACTCAATGATGGTACCCCCACGAACAAATCATGGGTCATGGCTACAGCAGAAAGAGCTTCTATTCACTATAATGTAGAAACCAATTACGGAGGACTGCGGCAATTCAAAGGAACGGGCGGCACTCAGGTCCGTGCATTATCCTCTGAAGATCCATTCTGGGTCCATCTGTGCATTACTTATTTTGTCCAGGATGGAAACGGATGGGCAGAAGAAATTATCAATGGTGAATATAACTGGGATGCCGGCTTTTTAGGCGGTTGGTCAGACAAATATGACGGCGACGGCTGGCCGGTTAATTTTGCTGAAGGAACAGGGCAAACGAATGTGATTACCAATATCGCCAGCAGCAATATAATGACTGGCCTAAGGTTAAATGGCTACATTGATGAATTGCGAATTTATAACCGCCGCCTAAGCCTTCGAGAGGTCAAGGCGGCCGCGGGTATCCAGAGCCTGTATCAGGCATGGGATCCCTGCGCCATCGACGGCGAGATCATTCCGCCGACCACCTCAGAACTGAGCTGGAAGGCCGGTGACAAAACCGCCAGTAAATTTGAACAGGAAATTTATCTAGCAGGCAATTTCGAAGATGTCAATAATGCCAGTGCCTCTGATCCGATCGGAGCCGTACGTCTGGACCCGAACGATATCACCTCCGAAGGCGGCAGCAGCTACAGTCTTGATATTTCAACGCTGGGCCTGGTTCTCGGTAACACCTATTACTGGCGAGTGGACTGCTATAACG
>CAZNET010000254.1:0-4692 GCA_964571885.1 uncultured Pirellulales bacterium | reverse complement strand
AGCGGTAATGTGTGCGCTCGGGATGACAGTGAGTGTCTGTTCGCTCGGGATGACAAGATACCGTTCGACCTTGAAGAATATTCCAATGGCATCGCGAGGAGACGACGCAGTCGCCGACGCGGCGATCTCATCTTCGCCGGTGACAGAAAGCATATTTTCAGCCTGAAAATAAGGATTTCACAGGAAGCACAAGGACTTTCTTATTATATATATTTTAGAACGATTCAATAATATATTTAATATAGATTTCCTTGTGCTTCTAGAGTAAATCTTCCTATTTTAGCTCATTCATTCCGACATACACCCAAAAACGATTACCTTGAACACACTTTTGACATTTCTTGACGTGCGGCAAGGCGGTCATGACGGATTTTCCGAAGTTGGCATTGTTGGCGGGTCGGTAGCCGTTGGCTTCGCAGTACCGGCTGTATTTGAGGTACAGTTCCGAGCATCTGACAGACTGGCCGTCGAGGGTCGGCTGGTAGTGCTCAAGCAAAAACGACCGGGCCGGATCGGTGCTTCGACGATAGTCGTTTATTAAACCCTCTTATTTGAACAATATCGTCAGAAATTCACCTCGGGCACTTCGGATCTTGCCTGTTCGGCCGCCTCAAAATACTCGACCGGTTCGACGCCCGCTTGTCGGCAGAAAAACGCCCCGAAGAACTGCCTGGCATAGGTATTAAGCCGTTTAGCCGCTTCGTTATACCGGGTCCTCGCTACCGCGATGCGGTTTTCCGTTCCTTCCAGCGCGGCCTGCAGATCACGAAAGTTTTCATTTGCTTTCAATTCCGGATAGGCTTCTCTTAACACGAGCAGCCTCGACAAAAAACCACTTAACTGATTGGACGCTTCGATCTTGCCCTGGCGTGTGTCGGCCAGGAAATATTTCTCACGTGATTTGGCAATATTCTCGAACAGTTCTCTTTCGTGAGACGCGTAGCCCTTGACCGTTTCAACAAGGTTGGGAACCAAATCGAGCCTTCGCTGCAGGGCCGCGTCAATATTCGCCCAGGCTTCCTGACTTTGCTGTTCAAGATTCACGGCCTTGTTATATCCTGAGATATACCAGCGAAAGATACCGAAACCAAAAAGTAAAATGATAACCAGTATCGCAACTAAAACGACCCAGACTTTACCTGTATATCTCATATCACTGACTCCTTATATTGTAAATATTACGATTACCATCCGCCGCTGGCGCCGCCGCCGCCGAACCCGCCTCCCATGCCGCCGCCGAACCCGCCGAAGCTGCCCCCGAACCCGCCGCCGCCGTAGGAACCGCTTCTGCCGTATCCGCCGTACCGTCCGTAACCGCCCATCATAAAGGGCAGAAAAAACAGCAAGCCTAAACCCCCGCCCCTACTCAGCAGAAACAGCAAGAGAAGAAAAAATAAAAGGCCGCAGCAGGGCGTGCCCCGTCTTGTTCCCCGATTTCCTGTCGGCTGCTGTCTGATGTCCGGCATGCCGGTCAAGGCCGCGCCGTAGTGTTCGGCGATTGTATTGACCACGGCCAGATTGGCCTCGAGGATTCCCTGGCTGTAGTTGCCCGCTTTCATAAACGGTGCCAGAATACTCCTGCCGACTCGGGAGCAGTATTGATCGGTGATAAAACCTTCAAGCCCGTAACCGACTTCGAAACGATACCTGCGGTCCGCGATGGCCGCGGCAAAAAGAAAACCGTTATCTTCGTCCTTTCGACCGAGCTTCCATTTTTCTACCAGCTCGATGGTGTACTGCTCGATCGGCATTCCGCCGGTGGTCTGTACGGTCAAAACGATATACTGAACGCCGGTCTTCTGCTCGAGTTCCTGTAAGACACCGTTCAATGTTTGCTCATGGGATGGATCGATCACCTGTGCGTAATCTTCGACATAGTGACGCGGCATCGGCAAATCCGCCTGACCCAGACAGGGTGACACGAACAGAACGATGAATAATAACGTTGTTTTGACCCTCTGTCTGTGCATGTTATTCCTCGTGCCTGTCAACAATATCCGCCAGTTCGTCCACGATTGAATAAACCCTCTCGAAATCCCCGGTGATATCGCCGGATGACGCGAAAGGCGATATGCCGTGTTTCTCTTTATATAATTCAACCAGCGTTTTCATATCGATCTCGAATATTTCGCCGCTTTTCACAAAAACTTCTCCCTTGAGTCTGCTTCTGTCAACTTCTTTTAACCATAGCATCGCTCTTAACAAAGGAACCAATGAACCGACCGCAGCATACAGGATGTCACGGATGAGTTTTTTGTTTCCGGTCGAGGCGATGAAACCCTGCCGCAGTCGGATCAGCGAGGCCTTGAGCTCCCGTTCGCATTGAGCACGAACGTCCGCCTTTATAAATTCAAGAGCGGAAAACGGATCATCACCATAAACGGTTTCGTGATTTAACTGAAGATCGAGAAATTCGATACCGAAAACATCCCTGCTTCGATCGATGTAATCGGTCGTCATCAGCAAAGGCGGCGAGAGCTTTCTCTTCTTCATCGGCCTGGCCATTTGAGAAAGTACCTTAAGAGTCGGCGTGTCGATCCTCTTCAAAACCAGTACGGTGTTGATATCGCTTTTGCCCGCCGTGTAATCTTCCGTCAGGCTGCTGCCGACCACCGTAATGCTTTCGAGATTATCACCCAGCTCGGCGATCAGTTGCGAGGCGAGAAACAGGACCGATTCCTTCACGCCGTCTCGAAGCATTTGTGCGTTCAATTGTTTTTCCTCAGCCATAATACATATCCTTAAAGAATCAAACCGGCTGTTTAGACTATCATTTATAACAGAGTCTCACAAGTCCAAATATTCACAGAAAAAAATCAAAAACGGCTGTCAAAATGGCAACTCAAAGGTTCCCATAAATGTCATTTTTGTCAAAAAACCTTGTTTTTAAGCCGAAAAAAGGTGTTTTTTTGCATTTTTTCAAGTTTGGCACGCTCTTTGCAAATAGTACTAATGGAATTAAAAATTGAATAAAAAGTTATGATTAAAAAATATTAGGTGAAAGGAGGTAGTACAATGTCACTGTTAAGATTAAGAAATCAAGGTGGTAGTGATTTGGCAAGACTGCACAGGGATATGGATGATTTGTTCGGCTCGTTCTTCGGCGGGTGGCCGACCACGGCTGAAAAAGCCTACTGGCCGGCGATGGATGTCAGCCAGGACGAAAACGAGATCGAGGTCAAAGCCGAACTGCCGGGCTGCAAGCCGGAAGACATCGATATTAACGTCCACGGCACCACGCTGACGATCAGCGGTGAGAAAAAGGCCGAAGAAGAGAAAAAAGAAAAAGGTTACTATCATATCGAACGCTCCTACGGCAGCTTCCAGCGGCAGATCAATCTGCCCAGTGAGGTCGATCCGGCAAAGGTCAAGGCCGCCTATGACGACGGTATTTTGACCATCACCTTACCCAAGGCCGAAAAAGCCAAATCCGTAAAGATCGAAGTGAAAAAAGGATAAAAAATAAAATAGTGGGTCAATCCCCCGACCGACCGCGATCAATTCCGGTCGGTCTTTTTTATCCTGTTTTTGTTCCGCAGAACTCGCGGATATTGCTGAGCTTACCGAAACATATCAGGTCGTCGCCGGTGGTAATGCGCGTCGATGCCGGCGGATTGGCCATCGTTGTTCCCATCCTCTCGATCGCAAGGACGGTGATATCTTTGGCGCGAAGCTGTGACTCGGCCAGAGTCTGGTCAACAATCGGGCTGTCCTTACTGACATCGACCTTTGATACACCATAGCCCCCTGCGGCAACCAGAAGTTCCTCGAAAAGAACCGGCTTCATAAATTCTCCTTTGGTCATTCGTTTACGAAGCATCTCGGTTATTTTTTTCGCAAGGGTGGTGCTGGTAAAGATTCGGTAGATAACGTAAAACGCGACGACCATTACCGCCAGGTTCAGCCAAGGCCATATCCTGTTGGAAATTACAATGCCGAAGATCTCATGAACCGATTCGTCCGGGCGAAGTGAATTGGCAAATGTCGCGATCAATGTCACCAGCCCGGCGTTACCCAGCACCATCAGGATCGAGGCGATCTGCCGCCGCTGGCGGTTTCCGGTGATCAGCTCCGCTTCCTTGGTGGTAAAACCGGTACCGGTAAAACACGACAGGGCCTGGAATTTAGCCAGCGACCATTCCAGTCCGGTCAACTGAAACGCCACCGCTCCGATGCGAACCACAATAAATGAGCTGAAAATAACAAGGATAAACAGAAACGGATTCATAAAACGCTCCTTACGTCTGTATCATTAGAACCATTTTTTATTTTTGAAATAGCAGACCATGGAAATGGCCGCAGCGATCATAACCAGCCACACCGCCGGGTAGGCCCACCGCCAGTGGAGTTCCGGCATATATTCAAAATTCATCCCGTAAATGCCGGCGACAAACGTCAGCGGAATGAAGATCGTCGCGATGATCGTCAGCACTTTCATGACCGCGTTCATCCGATTGCTGACACTCGACAGATAAATATCCAGCAAGCCCGATATCATATCCCGGAAAGTCTCGATCGTGTCAATAAGCTGAATCGTATGGTCGTACACGTCACGCAAATACATCAAAGTCGATTTACGGATCAGCTCGGCTTCGCTTTTCTGCATCGCATTGATGACTTCCCGCAGCGGCCAAATCGATTTACGAAGATCTATCAGCCGACGTTTAAAACGATGGATATCACGCACCGTAT
>CAZNET010000253.1:0-4709 GCA_964571885.1 uncultured Pirellulales bacterium | reverse complement strand
GTGGAAGGCCGCCGCCTGGCCATATCCCTTAGGACCGCGTCGCCGAAGACGATATAGGCGGGCACATTTTTCTTTCCGGCAATCTTCGTCCTTACTTGCCGCAACGCCTCGAAAAGCCCCTTATCGACACCTTCCCAGGAATCTTTCATGACCTTGGCGGTCTTGACCGGTTTTTCGGCTGGTTTAAGTAAATGCGGCACATCTTTTTGATTCAGTTTGCCTTGTTGACTTTTTAAGACCCGCCATCCTTTGTCGGTTATTTTCAGCACATTGTACTCGCCGTCTTTTGCGATATAGTCCTGCCCGACGAGCTGCTCGATCCAGTTGTGGACGATCTGTTTCGAGTAGTCACCGAGCAAATTATAGGTACTCAATTCATCGTGTTTATTTTCGATGATCCGCTTTTCCTTTGAACCGGTCAGCACCAAGGCGGTATAGCCGCCGCCGAACCGCTGGTTGAGACGAACGATACACGAAAGGATTTTCTGGGCAGTGACAAAGGAATCGTCGATACAGTTTAGTTCGCCGAGACACATGTCGCACGCCTGACAGTTATCCTTTTTTAAGTCCTGTCCGAAGTACCCCAGGATCGCCTTGTGCCTGCACGTGGCCGAGGTACAATAGTCGTACATTTGATTGAGTTTGGTTATCGCGATCTCATGGGCCTCGGCGGGCATGTCACTGAGCAGTCTTTTCCAGATGCCGTAGTCACCGCCGGAATAAAACAGGCAGCACTCGGCTTCGAGTCCGTCCCGGCCGGCCCTGCCGCTTTCCTGCTGATAATGTTCGAGCGATTTGGGCATGCCGGTATGGATCACGAACCGGACGTTCGATTTGTCGATTCCCATCCCGAACGCAATCGTGGCCACGATGATATCCGTCTCTTCTTTTATAAACGCGTCCTGGTTTCGCTTCCGGTCTTTGTCGCTCATTCCGGCGTGATACGATGCCGCCTTATAACCCAGGCCTTTCAGCTCGTCGCACAAACTATCCACATCCTTTCGGCGGATGCAGTAAACAATACCGGATTCCTTCTTATGCCGATCAAGCACCGCACGCACCTGTTTAGTAAGATGATTGCGGCGACGAACTTTGTAAACCAGGTTCGCCCGATCGAACGAACCGACCAGTACTTTCGGCTTTTTAAGATGCAACTGCTCTGCTATGTCTTTGCGGACCTGCTCGGTAGCGGTCGCGGTATAGGCTCCGACGGTAACATCGGGGAACATTTTTTTCAACTGCCCCAGCTTTCGGTATTCGGGTCTGAAATCGTGTCCCCACATGCTGACACAATGCGCTTCGTCCACAGCGATAAACGACAGCTTGATCTTCTTAAGAACTTTCGTGAAACCGTCGCTAACAAGCCGTTCCGGTGACAGATACAGCAGCTTCAGTTTTTTGTTATATATTCCGGCAAGCACTGCCTTTTGCTCTTCGGGTGATAGCGAACTGTCGATCCGCCCGGCCGGCACGCCGCACTCGGTCAGGGCGTCCACCTGATCCTTCATCAGCGAGATCAGCGGCGAGACCACGACCGCCAGCCCGGGCTGGGTCACCGCAGGCCCCTGAAAACAAAGCGACTTACCACCACCGGTCGGCAGCACCACCACCGAATCGGTCCCGGAAACAATACACTGCATCGCCTCGGACTGCAGCGGCAAAAATCTGTCAAATCCCCAGTATTTGTTCAACGCCTTCTTAATATTTTCCATTTGCTCGTCCTCGAAAAAAATTCCCAAACCGGATTCGGATCAAAATATCCCCGCATCTTTACACTCGCGCATCACAGGAAAATCGCCCAAAGCCCGTATCCGTCATCGCCGCCGCATTATAAAAAAAATCGCTGGCTTGCAAAACAGAAAATTCACATTTTAAAATCCCCTTTGGTTTTCTTGCCGGGTTGCTTAAAATACGGTATAATCCTGTAAATTCTTGCTCTCGAAAGATATGGGTCATTAAAGAATGCTATGAAAACGCAATCGCCGGATACCTGTGAACAGGCCGAAAAAGTGCAGATCGAACTGATCCGCAGGGCAACTGTGGCTCAGAGAATCTCTACACTTCGGTCCCTTTCTCAAACCGCAATGTTCCTTTCCAAAAGAGCGATTCAGCGGGCCAACCCATCCTTCAGCAAACGCCAGGTGGATCTAAAATTCGTCGAACTGCACTACGGAAAAAACCTCGCCGAAAAACTCCAAGCCTATCTGGAATCAAAAAAACTATGAATAAATCCGATATTGTCATTGCGTTGGAAAAAGCCGTCAATTGTTTTGAAGCCCTTTCAATTCCATACTATATAGGAGGATCGGTGGCAAGTTCAGCATGGGGTATGACCCGCGCGACAATAGATGTAGATATGGTTGCCGATATAAAAATGGCTCATGTCGAACATATAATGAAAACTCTTGAAAAAGAGTACTACATCAGTACCGAAATGATCAGAAACGCCATCGAGCAAAAATCCTCATTCAATCTTATCCATCTTGATACAATGATCAAAATTGATGTTTTCTTATTAAAAAACCAGCCCTACGAAGTAGAAGCTCTGAGCAGACGCAGTTATGATACATTTGACGAACAAAGTTCTTACAAGTTCTATCTATCTTCGCCTGAGGATATCATTCTCAGTAAACTGCAGTGGTACGAGCAAGGCGGACGGATTTCAGAAAATCAGTGGAAGGATGTACTTGGTGTAATGAAAGTTCAGGCCGGTAAGCTCGATCTGCAATACCTGACAACATGGGCCTCAAAGCTTGATCTGTCTGATTTGCTGAACCGCTGCCTAAACGAATCTGGCTTATCGGAAAATCCCCATTAAGCAATCTTAAACGCATTGCTAACTCATAAACCCACTGGGCGATACTGGATTCGAACCAGTGACCTCACGGGTGTGATCCGTGCGCTCTAACCAGCTGAGCTAAACGCCCTTTTTGATATTAGAACCGATTCGCCTTCGCAATGCAAGCCTAATGTTGGTGCGGGCCGGCTGATATCATATTGACCTTGCCAAGCTTGACGCCCTTGATGCTGATGAGCTTGTCGGCCATCTCGTTAATATCGGCAACCTTGCCCCGCAAAATGATAATTTCCATACAATCGTGAGCGTCAAGATGAATGTGCGTCGAGCAGATCGTCTCGAGCAGGTGGCTGTGCTGCAGCGAGGTCAGCTTCTGCATCAGTTGGGTGGCGTGATGATCATAGACCATGCACACGGCTGCGACAGCATTGGTATCAGGGTTGGCGAGTTTCTCAGCGCTGATGTACTGGCGGATCAGGTCGCGCAGGGCCTCAGATCGGCTCGGATAGCCCTTTTGTTTAATGACCTTATCGAATCCCTTAAGCAGATTCTTTTCTAATGAGACCCCGATGCGTTCGACTTTTTCCATTGTTCGTTCCTCAATCCTTACTTGTCACATAAATCGCCTGATCGGCGAAAATATTCGGCAACAAACCTACCGGTTTTAATTTTGTTTTTTTCAAAGGAAGTTTTTCTTCGACCGTCACCCCCAGCTCGGCACAGAATTCATCGAAATCCTTCAGCGACAGAAAGTGAATATTCTCGGAAGCATACCAGGTCGATGGAAGTTGTTTTGTCACCGGCGCCTTGCCGGTCAACATCAACTGAAGCCGGCATCTCCAATGGGCGAAGTTCGGAAAGCTGACAATCACTTTTTTGCCGATCCGAAGCAATTCTAAAAAGACATCCTGTGGCGACCTGAGTGTCTGCATCGTCTGCGAGAGGATTACATAATCAAAACTTTTATCCCTGTATTTGATTAGACCTTTTCCAATATCACTCTGTATAATCGGCAGACCTTTTTTTATACAGGCCGAAATAAGCTTAGCATCCACTTCAATACCCGCCGCTTCGATACGTTTATCCTTTATCAGATTGTAAAGCAGTTCGCCGTCCCCGCAGCCGACGTCCAGCACCGAGCTGTTCGGTTCGATCCGTGTCTCGATCAGTTCGTAATCAACACGCAATGTTTTTTTGTCAGACAATCCGGCAACCTCTGTGGGTATTCCTTTTTGTGTTTGTCTGTAAACCGCGTCGAGAAAGCCCGAAACATACGAGCCGAGCTGTTTCGTTTCGAGCAAAAAGGCATCGTGGCCGTAATCTGAGGCGATATCACAGTAACTGAGATCCTTGTTGTTGGCGATCAGAGCATTGACAATATCCCGGGACTGTTCGGGCGTGAACAACCAGTCGCTGGCGAAACTGATTACCAGAAATCTGCTTTTCACATTCGCAAAAGCCTTTTGGAGCGAGCCGTAATCTTTTTGCAGATCGAAGTAGTCGCTTGCTTTGGTGATATACAAATAGCTGTTAGCGTCAAAACGCTCGACAAAACGTTGTCCCTTGTAATCCAGGTATGTCTCAACCGAAAATTCCGGATTAAATTCATAGCTGTATTTTTCCGCATGCCGTAAGGTGCGACCGAATTTTTCACGCATCCCCTGCTCGGACAGATAGGTTATGTGGCCGATCATTCTTGCGATCGCAAGCCCTCTGTCCGGTCCCTTACCTTCGGCATACTGTCCCCCGGAAAAATTCGGGTCGGCCAGGATAGCGTTTCGACCGACTGCATCGAACGCGATCGATTGTGCGCCGAGATGGGTTGTCGTGGCAATTGGTATTGCCGCTTTGACAAAATCAGGATAAAGAATCACCCATTGCAGCACCTGCATGCCGCCGATGGATCCTCCGA
>CAZNET010000252.1:0-4721 GCA_964571885.1 uncultured Pirellulales bacterium | reverse complement strand
GTTGCGGCCTCGGGGGGCTATTATACATCGGTGGCATGCGAAGAGATCATAGCCGAACCCACCGTGATTACCGGTTCGATTGGTGTGATCATGGGACATTTTGTCATACAGGAATTATTTGAGAATAAGCTCGGAATTCATCCTGTCGTTGTCAAATCAGGGCTGAAAAAGGACTGGCCCAGTCCCTTCGAGCAGCCGAGCGAAGAACAAATTCAGTATCTCGAAAAAAAGCTCATCACGCCTGCATACGAACGTTTTGTTAAACTTGTCGCTGAGGGCAGAACGATGCTGACCTTAAAGCAGGTTAGGCATTTAGCGGACGGCAGTATCTACCCCGCTGAAGAAGCTTTTGAAAAAAGACTTATCGATGATATTGGTTACCTTGATGATGCGATCGACAGAGTGATGACGTTGGCAGGTGTCGAACGGGCTTTGGTTGTTCAATACAGAAAAGCATTCGCCATTTCCGATGTCCTCGGAATACAGTCCAAAAGCCTTTGGAATTTTAGTAGATCGTCCTTTTATGATCTAACAACACCCCAGGTTATGTACCTGTGGAACGCGTATTAATACCATTACAGAAAAAATTTACTCGTTGTTTCCAACAAGAGGTCTGGTTTTATCTATTTTAAAATAGACCAGGTGTTTATTGATCATATCTTCCGTGAAAATTTTGTTATGTTGTTTTTTAAGCTCCTTGATTCTTTCAGGATCGGTTTCTTCGCCGAGTTTTGTCAGGTAAAGACGCTTGCCGTTATAGCCTTCTCCCTGCTCCATGAATAAATAAGCCGCTTTGGGATTGGACTGAATGTTAGCATAGCTCAGTCTTTCCAGCATACTGAAAGCAATTTTATGCTCTTCGATTACATAGGGCCTTGCATAAATGGCGACATCAACATTGCCCTCATTGTCACTCGTTGCCAGAATACCTGTTCCCTTAATGTTCTCGAAATAATTTGCTAAACTCATTTTTAAGCCCTCATTGTTTAATATCATTTAAGAAACTTTTTAGGTCTTTATATCGGAATTCAAAATCAGTATCCAGTAATTTTTTGCATTTTACTTTTTGGCTGGTCAACAATAACTCGTCTGCCTTTTGACCGAATAACAGTCTCGCGATACAGCCTGGCATAAATGTCCAGCAGGGACTTTTAATGGCTTTGCCAAGGTGTTTGCAAAACGTTTTGAGTTGAACAGGATTCGGTGCCGTCAGATTGAAAAGGCCTGTGGCTTTATCGTTTTCAAGCAAAAATCTCATAGCATTGATTTGATCTTCCATACTGATCCACGGAAGCCACTGTTTACCATTTCCTATGTAACCGCCTAAATAATATTTAAATGGTTGAGTAAGTTTCATCATTGCGCCACCTTCGGCTGAAAGAACGACACCCGTTCTTATAATTACTTTTCTTACGGATTCTACATGTTTTTCGTTAATGAGGTTCTCGATTTTTTTGCAAATTCCTGCTAAAAATCCCTTTCCGGACGTTGAGTTTTCATCCAGTTCTTCATTTCCTCGATTGCCGTAAAAGCCGACGGCCGACGAATAGATAACAACCGAAGGCTTGTGATGCAGCATATTTACGGCTTCTATAATGGCTCTGGTTGCATTGAGCCGGCTTTGGTATATGCTCGATTTTTTGGATTCAGACCATCTGCCTTTGCCGACGTTCTCGCCGGAAAGATTAATAATACCGTAACAGCCTTCTGCGTGATTGATCCAGGAGCCAATCGTCCTGGCGTCCCATTCATATACTTTGACAAAATCACCAAGTATCCGCTGGCCTTTGCGAATATCTCGGGACAATACGAGTAGCTCGTATTGATCCTGATATCTTGTACAAAAGGCTTTGCCGATAAAACCTGTCGCGCCTGTGATTAGGATTTTTTTCATATTATATTAAAGCCAATTGTCAGAAAGTATATATTGCTCCGGCAATGAATTTCACTACATGATCTTCGTCAACGATTGGGCTGTTAGTGATTTCACTGCCAAGATGCTCATAAACACCTCGTCCGTATAACGACCAATTTTCTCCCAGCTCATAGTTCAACTCACAGCCTCCAAACCAGTTCAATGATTCGCCTGCAGGATAAGCGTTCCTGCCTGCTTGTGCTTCGGACGTTCTGACTCCGTAGTAATAATTATTTAGTTTGTCACTGCGCCAGTTAAAACCGACTAATGGCGACAGGATTAACGGATCGTAGTGAAGTCTTTTGCTGTAAGACAGGCCTGCTTCAAATCCGTCATGTCTTCCGGTGACATCGAGAACAAAAGAGGTTTTGATTGTGCCCCAGTCTCCGAAAACGGAAAGGTCACCGCCTGCGTCAACCGAAAACTCGCGGTCTTCCATTCCGGCTAATGCGGAACTGTCATCAGCGTCATAGCCGTCAAAACGCCACTTTGCGATAATATTCACGGCATAGTTCGATTCCTGAAGCAGGTTATAACCCAAATTGGTTCCCGCGAATGTTATTTTGTCGTATTGATAAAAGATAAACGGAACGACATAATATTGCGTGTCCATGCCGATGTAGGGTTTTGTTGAGATAACAACGCCCGGCCCCGCTTTGAATTGTTCTATGGGACGGGTATTTGAAGAGAGATTATAATAATCATTTGCTCCATAAAGCGCTGAAGAAATTATTATCATGGTTATTGATATTAGGATTTTTTTCATTTTTTTAACCTTTCAGATTTTTAATTTTGTCCACATAGGCTTCGATATTGAATTTTCTTTCGAGTCCTTTGGCATTCATATACCTGGTTTTTCCAAAAACCATTCTTTCTGACCATGCCCGGTCATGTTTTCCAAAGCACCACGCAACACCGGTATAGCCGTTCGGGTCTCTGCCGTCAAGTTCGTATTTATTATTTAAATACAACGCATAATTAAATGCCGTCGAGGGATTTTCGCTCCATTCGAGAATTTTCTTTCCCCAGTACATCCGCATATACCCGTGCATCTTTCCTGTGATACACATTTCTGTCTGGGCGGCGTTCCAATAAGGATCATGGGTTTTGGCCTGCTCGAGTTCTTCGAGTGTATAATGATATTCCCGCTTATCTTTTTTATGAAAATTCAGCGTTCTCTTCGCCCAGTCGGGCAGACCCTCATAGCTGTCATATTGATCATTGTAATAAACAAAATTATGGCTTAACTCTCTTCTCACAATCAATTCTTCGAGAAACGCATCCGCTGCTTTAGACTTGGTTTTCTTTATTTGCTGAGCGACATAAACAGGGCTGATCTGACCGAAATGAAGATAAGGACTCAAATGTGATTGATAATCAAGACCTGGATCGTTTCTCAATTCGTCATATTTGTCCAGTTTGTTACGTATGAATTTCTTTAAGAGTTTTTTCGCATGTTGAGTACCGCCGTAAAATTTTTCGACCGGTTTGACAGTATTATCGATATTCAAATTAGACAGCACTTTATCAATATCGCTTATATCGATGCCTTTGAAGTTTAATCCAAAGGAATCTATTTTTGGTTTTTTATTATAAAATCTATTAAGAAATTTCGCAAGCTGTTTGGTTATTTTTGGTCTGAATGTCCCCGCGGAAAAGTCATCCTTATCACTTGCCGCCGTGATCGGCACAACAAGATTGGCTTCGACTTCATATAAAGGACATTGCATATTGTTTGCTGCCTGTTTTCGCCATTGCTTCTGGATTTTCAGATGACCGGCATCGGTAACAACCAGGCAGGCATTTTGGGACAATTCAGCCGCAGCCGCATCGGGTGACATTTGTTTTACGACAAATTGTATCCCTCTTCCTTCCAAAGTCCCGGATATTTCCTGTAAGCCCTCCAGCATAAATTGGTAATGTCGTAAATTGGCTTCCGGGTAATCATCGGTTAATCCAAAAACAGTAACGACCGGTTTATGTATTTCATTTGCCTTATGTATTGCAAACTCAAGGGCGTGATTGTACTCCGCTCGTTGGGCCGCCTGCATCCAATAAAGAACATAGGTTCCGCTTTTCTCGATATTTTGATTAAGCGGTTTTATTCGTTCATTTTCGACCATGAATCAGATTATCCTGCTTTTCGCGGCAAAGTCAATAACAGATATGTATCAGAAAAATCAAACAAGATCCAAAAAATCTGTTTATGTATAATAAAAACCTCTGATTATGTATGAATGTAAGTGATTATCTTTCAATGATTTATCAAATAAATGTTCGATTGGTTGTTTTTTTGTTTCAAAAACATAATATTGTGGTATAGTTATATTAGCATCTCAAAATATGCAGAACTCAGGATGAGGACTATCGTAACACAAGATATGGCAATTGAATAAATCTGCTTAGAAAAGTTGCATTTTAAGGGGCAAGAAAAATGAAAGGTTCAACAGCAATTTGTTTTGCGGCTTCAGTTTTTATTATATTTTCCAGTGCTCAAGGGGGACCAACCTATAACTTCTATTCGATCACAAATACCAGTGCCGTTAATATATCAATTGGTGAAAGTCAGTTATCAATGACCGTTTCCGATATCGGTCCGGGACAGGCATCTTTTCTGTTTGAAAACTCCGGCGATCAAGCGGGAGTTCTCGCCGACATATATCTGGAAGACATGGATTCATTGCTGATTTTTAATACTTTTGAACCTTTTGAAATGGGCGTGGCGTTTGATGAATCCAAAAAGAAGAATCTTAACTTGCCGGGCGGTAATCAGCCACATGTCGATTTTATGGAAACGTCTGCCTTC
>CAZNET010000251.1:0-4723 GCA_964571885.1 uncultured Pirellulales bacterium | reverse complement strand
GGGTTTTTCTCTTCGATAAGGCCTGGCTGGCTTTATCGACCTACTACATTACTATTGCAATTGTCCTCTTCAAGTGCGGTGATCGCGATCTGATGAAAAGCTTTCTTCGCGGGTGGAATCATGTTCTTGGAATCACAGGTATTATCTTGGCGGTATTGTGCGGCGTGGTAATTGTTACTATTTGGCCTATGGCGAAACTGGACCATGTGAACCTATCGTTAGTTCTGACAAGCCTCGGTTTATCAAGAACATTATGGCTCGTATCGAGGATATTTGTTTTGACAGTAAATCCGTTCATGGAAGAAGCATTCTGGCGGGGCTGTTTCGAACAACAAACATTAAAGCCGACGTTTGTCGATTTTGCATTCGCCGGTTATCATTGCCTGTTTCTGTTCACGCTGATAAAAATACCTTTTGTTATTTTATGTTTCCTTGCCCTGAGCTTCGTCGCCTATTCTTTCCGACTTATAAAAAATAAATTCAACGGCCTCGTTATCCCGTACATCTGCCATTTTGTCGCCGACGTAAGTATCATCGCAGCAGTAGCGTGTTTAATGTAAAATGTATCAATTCCTTACTTGACTTATGGGGTTAAAGCGGGTAGTCTTTTTCAGAATTGTTGATCGAAATGACTCTAACACTAAGGAAATTGAAAGGAAGTTGTGATGTTTACGACGATAATAGATGTAACGGCAAGAGAGATCCTCGATTCCCGCGGCAATCCGACGGTCGAGGTCGATGTATTATTAGATGACGGTTCGTTCGGCAGGGCCGCGGTTCCCTCCGGGGCCAGCACCGGTGCCTATGAAGCGGTCGAGCTGCGCGATACCAAGGCCAAACGCTATATGGGTAAAGGTGTTCAGCAGGCGGTGAAAAATATCAACGAGAAGATCACGCCGGAAATTTTGGGTCTGGACGCGACCTGTCAGGAAGACCTCGATGCGATCATGATCGAGCTGGACGGGACGGCCAATAAGGGTAAACTCGGCGCCAATGCGATCCTCGGTGTCTCTCTGGCAGTTGCCAAGGCCGCGGCCGAGGCGGCTGGACTGCCGCTGTACCGTTATCTCGGCGGCTGTAACGCCAACATCCTTCCCGTCCCGATGATGAATATCCTCAACGGAGGAAAGCATGCCGACAATAATGTGGATTTCCAGGAATTTATGATCATGCCGATCGGCGCCAAAGATTTCCCCGAGGCACTTCGCATGGGCGCCGAGACATTCCATACGCTTAAGAAAGTTCTGTCGAAAAAAGGTTACTCGACCAGCGTAGGTGACGAAGGCGGATTCGCACCGTCACTGAAGAGCAATGAAGAAGCGCTGGAAGTGGTGATGGATGCCATTAAAAAGGCCGGCTACAAACCCGGCAAGGATATTTCGATCGCCCTTGATCCGGCTTCGACGGAGATGTGGGTCAAGAGCACCAAATCGTACAAGTTCTTCAAATCGGCTCCGAAGAAAAAAGTCTCGTCCGATGCCATGGTCAAACACTGGGCCGACTGGGCGGGCAAATACCCGATCATCTCGATCGAAGACGGCCTGGCCGAAGACGACTGGGACGGCTGGGCAAAACTCACAAAGAAGATCGGCGACAAGGTTCAGCTTGTCGGTGACGATCTTTTCGTGACCAATACCGAGCGGCTGGCCAAAGGTATCGAACTTGGCTCTGCTAATTCAATTTTGATCAAGCTCAACCAGATTGGTACACTGACCGAGACCTTTGAGGCGATCAACATGGCCAAACGCGCCGGCTGGACCGCTATTATCAGCCACCGCAGCGGCGAGACCGAAGACAGCACCATCGCAGATCTGGCGGTTGCTTCGGGCGTCGGCCAGATCAAAACAGGTTCGCTGTGCAGGACCGACCGCATCTGCAAATACAACCAGCTTCTCAGGATCCACGAGGATCTGGGCACAGCCGCTCAATACGCAGGCTTTATGTTCAAATAATCAATTGATTGTTCGGATAGGTGTGATTGCAAAACGATTGCACCTGTCTTTTTTTAAAATATAATAAGCCTTAATGGATTGCTCAGGCTTATGCTGAAGTTCGTCAGGTTAATTTTGTTCATGGTTTTTTTTACGGCCGGCGTCGCGGCGCTGGGTTTGTCGATACTCACCGATGACATCCGACTGTATTACCACGATAAGCAGATCCTCGCAGATGCCAACGATGAATTAAACCGGCTCGAAGCGATGATCGCCGATTACAATATCCTGATCGATAATCTTCGGTCCGATCCCAATATGTATAAACGCATCGCCCCGGTAACACTGGGGATCGACAACAACGAACCCAATACCGCTTATCCGCAGGTATCTCACCAGACGCGCGAAGCGGCTGAATTGGCGCTGCGTCTGCAGTCAGAGAATTTCGACAGTGCGACCCTGCCGCCCTGGCTCGAACGCATCAGCCAACCGAGAAAACGATTATTACTGTTCGGCTCAGGCTCAGCCTTGGTACTCATCGCCTTCATCTTCTTCGGCGAACCAAAGAAAAAACCAACAACCAAAGAAGTCTGAATCTTTCCAACGTTATTGTGACAAACCTTAGCGCTGCGGCAAACTCATATTCTTGTCGTTCAGTCATATCGTAAGCTTTAAAGATTGTTTCGTCATATCGAAGAGTCGCAATTCCTCCCGATGACAATCGCGCATTTATTGATAAACGCTGGTATGACCGATTAATATTCTTCTTCGTCTTCGTCGTCATCGAGGGTGACGTATCCCCGCTGGCCTTCTGTGACGTATGCCGGTTCTGCGACGGGGGCTTGAGGTTCTTCTTCGTCTTCTTCGCCGGTTTCGTAGCCCTGTTGTTCTATCTGCTCTTTCATTTTTTCGTATTCGTCGAGTGTCATCATAACTTCGCGGGCCTGGCTTCCTTTGTATTCGCCGAGGATGCCGTAGGAGGCCATCATCTCGATGATACGTGACGCCCGGGCGTAGCCGATGCCGAGTCTTCGCTGCAATAGTGACACGGAGCCGCGCTGCGATTCGAGCACAACCCGGACGGCGTCTTCGAACAGATCGTCTTTCGGCATTTCCTGGGTATCGATGCGTCCCAGTTGCGCCAGTTCCGGATGGAACTGCGGTTCGGCGATTTCCTTGAGATACTTTACGACACGTTTGATCTCGGTGTCACCCATGAACGTTCCCTGCGAACGGATCAGATCACTGGTTCCGGGCTGGAGGAACAGCATGTCACCCTGACCGAGGAGCACCTCGGCGCCGTTCTGGTCGAGGATGATGCGGCTGTCCATTCTCGCCGCAACACGGAAGCCGATGCGGCAGGGCATGTTGGATTTGATCAGGCCGGTGACCACAGTCGCCTGCGGACGCTGGGTGGCGATGACTAAATGGATACCGACGGCCCGGCTTTTCTGCGCCAGGCGGACAATATAGCTTTCGATCTCCTTCGACGCGGTCATCATCAAGTCGGCCAGTTCGTCGATAATGATCACCACATACGGCAGTTTCTTGGGGATTTTGGCTTCTTCGTCGGGTGTCGATGGGTTGAACCGCTCGATGATCTCGTCCTGCGACAGGGCGTTAAAGCCGGCGATGTTTTTCACCCGCGCCTCCGAAAGGATCGAATAACGCTCATCCATCTTAACGGTTGCCCATTCGAGGATCTGCACGGCGCGTTTGGTCTCGGTGACGATCGGCGTCATCAAATGCGGGACGGAATTAAAGGCGGTCATCTCGACCATCTTCGGATCGACCAGAATCAGCTTGACCTCATCGGGCCGCTTGGTCAAAAGAATGCTGCCGATGATACTGTTGATGCAGACACTTTTACCCGAACCGGTGGTGCCGGCGATCAGCAGATGCGGCATTTTCGTCAGGTCCTCGACCAGCGCCTCCCCGGACGAATCCTTACCGAGGAAAAGCGGTATCTGCATTTTTTCCGGTTTGCCGCCGGATAGCTGCATGAGATCCTTGATGCGGACTTTTTCCTTTTCGCTGTTGGGCACTTCAATACCGATGGTGTGTTTGCCGGGCAGCGGTGCGACGACACGCACCGCCGCGGCTCCCAAAGCCCTGGCCATATCGTTTGCCAGCGAACTGATCTGGCTTACCTTGACACCGGCGGCCAGTTCCAGTTCGAACATCGTGACAACCGGTCCGGTATCGGCGGCAACAACGGTCGCATTAATGTTAAATTCACTGAGCAGCCTTTCTAAAGAGGCGGCTTTGGTTTTGACGACCTTACCCTGAACCGCAGTAAAGCCGAATTCCGGCTCCTCCAAAAGGTCCATCGGCGGGGGAGTATAATCATCATAACCGGCGGGAATGAAGGGCTTGGTGGCTTTTCGTGTCTTCGGTGTACGGAGTTTCAATTCGGCAGGCTTTCGAGGCGGCTGTTGTTTTTGCTCGAAATTATCCTCGATCGTCATATCTTCGCTCATTGATAAATCTTTACTGCCGGCGCTTTTCGCGCTAAGGGCTCCGGACCTTTTTGACATATTCGAACTCTTGGAGCTTAATTTCTGCCAGATCTCCGACAGGACTTTTGAATGTTTGTGGGCGGCTCCGAATATCGGTGTCACCGAACCGGTCATTTTGCTGATCGAACAGATGACCCACTGAACCGCGGAGATAAATACGCTGTCAGCCAGCAGGATGATCCCGACGGCCCAGGTGGCGCAAATGAGTATAAATGTTCCCAGCACAGCAAACTGACTCTTTAAAAAATGCAGTGTCCCCACACCAAGCAGTCC
>CAZNET010000250.1:0-4743 GCA_964571885.1 uncultured Pirellulales bacterium | reverse complement strand
CGACAAAGTAACCGCTGCTGCCGTCTTCGATATAGGCATAGATCGGTGCAACCGGGTTGGTGCTGATCCCATAGAAGCTGATCCACAGCGACTTGACGCCGATTCCGGTCAATTCACTCCAGTCGGTCAATGCCAGCGGTGGTGCGATAGAGGCGCCGCCGTAAGAACCAAAGAAGTTAGTGATATGCAGGGACTGCTCGTCAATGGTAATGGTTTCGGTGGCTCCGTCACCTTCGAGATAAATAAATCCGGATCCGTCACCGAGCCAGGTGTTCTTTAACTGGGTTTCACTGGTATAGCTCTCAAAATCGTCGATAACAAAGTAATCGGCGACGGTGAATTCCCAGATTCGGCCTTTCCACATATTCAGTTCGAGGTCGTTATAGCAGTCCACTCGCCAGTAATAGGTGTTACCGAGAACCAGGCCCAGCGTCGAAATATCGAAGCTGTAGGCGCTGCCGCCTTCATACACGATGTTGTTTGGGTCCAGACGGACGGCGCCGATGGGATCGGTGTCGCCGGCACTGTTGACGTCATCATAATTGCCAGACAGATAAATTTCCTGCCAGTCATCAGCCGTTGTCCTGTCACCGGCCTTCCATGTCAGTTGAGCGACGGTTGGAGCAATGATCTCGCCATCCACCGCGCAAGGATCGTATGCCTGATACAAACTCTGGATGCCGGCTGCGGCTTTGATTTCACGAAGACTGAGGGGACGGTTATAAACTCTGATTTCATCAACCCAGCCCTTCATTCTCCAGCCCATACGCAGGTTGGTATTTTCTACCCTCAAGAGGACATTTGTGTCACCAAGTCCCGCAAACGGATGGGGATTGGTTCCGGTCAGAGAGGAGACTCCCGGTCCATGGTTATATTCACCGTTAATAATTTCTGCCGCCCAACCGTTACCGTCTTCAACATAATAAACGCCGGTGCAATGGGACCAGAAAGATGCCGTGCTCGAACGGATATTAACACCACCGGTGCCCAGAGGCTGTTCACCGCCGCCTTGATTATTATTCATTGACCAGTTAAAAGAATTACGCTCATCAGCGCCCATCACCCAGGTTCTGTCACCAGGCCCCTGGTATTTGTTAAACATCTGCTGATATTGTCCTTCGCCGCCGCCGGACGGTTCAAACTTTACCCAGCACATCGTGGTAAAGCCTTCGCCCTGGCCTTTTCCGAAGGTGAGTTTATCCGCCCAGGTATAGACATCGTTATAATCCCATGTATTGGAATCACACGGATCCCAGTTGAGCGGCCAACTGTCCTGATTGCCCTGGAAGAAACTAATCCATACATCATTAGCTTCATCATACCATTGCCACTTAGTTGGGGTAATAAACGTATTACTGGTGCCGCCTTCGCTAAAATAATCATTATCAAAATAAACAGATCGACCAAAATTGACGCCCCATTCATTCTTTTCATCCGTCCAGGCATCGGTTTTAAAAGCCGGGTTAGGGAGATTGGGGCCATCAATATCCAATTTAGCCGTAGTTAAATTTGGGTCGATTATACCAACGACGTCGAAGACGTTCCCGTCGTTTGTTGTACCTGTTTCAAAACTATAACGCAAAAGCAGGCACGGATCGTTCTCAAGCTCAGCAAAAGCCATTGAACTTAACATAAACATAAAGATTTGCACAAGAATCAGTTTCTTAAACATAATGACTCCTCCAAATAAATGATATTAACAATGATTTAAATTTAATGACCCTTAAAGAAATTAAATGAACTATATTCATTTTATCCGCGAAACACATATTTTTTGTTTCAGATACTTCAATCACCATCCAAAATCCGCTCTAATTTTTGTAAGCGACATAAAAAGAAATCAGGTATCAGCAATTTTACTAATTTTGTAAATTATAGTATATTTTCGGAGGCTTTAATCGTCATATTGTATATTTTCTTAGTCATTTCAAACCGTTTTTGTGAATCTTTGATCCATCAAAACGAATGATATGCTAAATGAAATAATACGGCCGTCTAAGGTACGTAATCCGGATTCGGGTTTGTGGGGATCGGTGCGTTTGTCGCCTGCTGCCATGCGTGCAGATCGGCGATGAGTTCATCTCTTTTTGCTGTATTGATGTCAGCTAAATTATTTGTCTCCAAAATATCTGTCGCGAGGTTATACAGCTCATAGATAAACGGTTCAGGATCCGGTTGGAAATTCTCTATTAATTTCCATTCGCCTTTTCTGATGACACTAAGCGGCTCGGCTCGGAACTTGGGATTAGGATTACTGCCCCCTTCGCAGCCGTAAGCCTGCAGATAGGCGGGAAAATGCCAAAAGATGGCTTGTCTTGAAAGGGAGCCCGTTTGCTTCATCAAAGGAACGAGGCTCTCACCATCCAGAATCAGGTCCTGAGGTTTTTCGATACCGGCCATTTCAAGGAACGTCGGATAAAGGTCGAGAGAAATAATGGGTACGTCACAGGTTGTTCCGGGTTGAACGACACCGGGCCATTTCACACAGAACGGTTCGCGGATGCCGCCTTCGTAGAACATACCTTTTGAGCCTCGCAATCCGGGCATTGTCGTCGCCCAGCAGTAGCCTCCGTTGTCCGCTGTAAATACGATCACCGTGTCATTTGTAAGATTCAGCTCTTCGAGTTTATTGACGATCATTTCCACTCCCTGGTCAACACTTTCGATCATCGCGGCGTAAGTCGCTGAAGTAGAGAGGTCTCCTTGTCCGTCACTCGGCGGTTTGTTTTCATAATGAGCGATCAATTCCTCTTTGGCCTGGATCGGGGAATGAACCGCGTAATGGGTTAAATAGAGATAGAACGGAGTATCCTTATTGGCTTCGATGAAGGCAACCGCCTCATCGTTTATCCTGTCGGTGATATATTCGTTCGGTTTATTCGGATCGGTCGGCATGTTCGGCCGATTGAATGGTGACCAGTAGTCACCGGGTCCGCCGCTGGTGTCACCGCCAATATTCAGGTCAAATCCCTGGGCCTCGGGCCCTGTCGGCGGAGTCCGGCTGTCGGCACCGAGGTGCCATTTACCCATTGAGGCCGTTGTGTAACCACCTGCTTTAAGAGATTCGGCGATTGTGACAAAAGAGGGATCAAGAATCGTTGTGTTTTCCGTCGGAATAATTTTTCTGTCTTTGGATTGTCCTCTTTCGGAGGTGCCGACTGTATAAATGCCGTGACGTGGGCTGTATTTTCCGGAATTCAGACAGGCGCGTGTCGGTGCGCAGTTGGCTGCATTGGCATAGGCATCGGTGAAGATCATTCCATCTGCTGCAAGCTGATCGATATTCGGTGTTTCATAATAGGTGCTTCCCATAAAGCCGACATCCTGCCATCCCATATCATCGATAAAAATCAGGATGATATTGGGTTTTCGTGTCGAGCCGATTTTGAAATCGAAAACCTTATTTGAAAAAAGTACTCCCCCGGCGAACGCTGCGGTCGTTTTCAGAAAATCTCTTCTTTTCATCTTGTCACCTTTCTATCAATAAGCGTTTAAGCTATCTATCACTGATTATATTTCATAGGGCCACACAACAGGTTTTAACCAGAATTGGGCAATGATCGCGTAATCCTTAAAGTTTATTTCCCCATCCGTATAAGGATCGATCGGCGATAAAGCGGGTTTAAGCGGCTGATAAACAGAAGCTGACGGTCCCTGAGCAAGATACAGAATCTCAGCATGCGACAATACTCTGCTGTAAAATCTTACATCATCCAGCTTTCCCTTAAAGCTGAAATTGTCGTATTGAGGTCCTATTTTCGTTTGTCCGGATAAAAGACCTGCGATCATTCTGTCGGCATTAATATTTTGAGACACCATGAATCCATTATGATAGACTCTCATCATCCCTGCCGCGGCATCTTTGATCAGGGCATAATGGTTCCACTGACTGCCGTAATCGCTGAGTTGATCGGGCTGCCAGGTTAAGCGGTCCCAGTTATTCGCATTATTCGGCCCGGCGTCGAATGTGAATCGTTCGGGAACGTCGGCAGCCATGTTAACGTCAGCGTTGATCCAGAATGTCACGGTCATATAATTTGATATGTCCGCGAATATGTCATTGGGCGCGGTAATTTCAAATGTACCGTCCAGATGAATACATCCGCCGCTATAACCGTTCGCGTCCCATGCGTCTGAACCGTTTGGGTCGACCGTCGCATTTCGGTTATATGGTGACAAATCATAAGCAGTTGTCCCGAAGGTTTCGTCGAATTCATAACGGACCTGAAGCGAGTTATTATCCGGCGGTTCGGCGGTGACATTGTAATCGGAAACAAGCCAGTATTTTACCACCAGGTTCAGATCGTTATTATCCACGATACAGTCACCGTTGAAGTCTATATCAGCCAGATATTCGGCCAGACATCTCGGCGGATACAGTCTAATATGCTCTATTTCAACTGTTCCAACCGGTGACAACGGGTACGCACCGGTCCCGTCAGTGATCATGATCGATAATTTGCTGATTCGGGTCAGATCAATAATGCCGTCTTCGAAATCACTCAAAGCAATATTGACCTGCTGATAATAATCATTTGTGACGATATTCGCGTCTTCGATAAGTACCATTCTCTGATTTTGATCGGCATCTTCAGCAATTACATAAAGAACCTGAGGGGTGTTAGAAGGATCGCCTTTTAAGGAGATTTCAAGGGCCTTGGCTTGTCCGTAAGTCCAGTCACACGGATCGTCATACATCATCGATATCTGTGAAAAATACGGTGAAGCGGTATTGTTATAATC
>CAZNET010000249.1:0-4749 GCA_964571885.1 uncultured Pirellulales bacterium | reverse complement strand
ACATCCGTAACGCTCAGCGTGAAGATGTCGTTCGGCAAGTGACAGAAAAACAACAATGGTACACCAGCGTTTTTGACTCGGTTCTCACCGGTGTGGCGATTATCGATGCCCGGACAAAGAAAATTGTGGATGTCAATCCCGAGGCCGAGAAAATGGTCGGGCTGCCCAAAGAACAGATTGTCGGCAAGATCTGCCACAAATTTATTTGCCCCGCCGCAGTGGGACGATGCCCCATTACCGATATCGGACAAACCGTTAACCGTTCCGAGCGGGTGCTTCTCAAGGCCGACGGCACCGTTATGCCGGTTCTTAAAAATGTCACTTCAGTTCATATTAACGGCCAACAGTACCTGATCGACAGTTTTATCGATATTTCCAGACAAAAGGAATTCCAAAGCGAACTGCTTATCAGCCAACGCAAGTACAGAACCATTTACGAACAATCCAAGGACGCGATCGTGCTGCTGAACCCACAGTGGGGTTTTATCTGCGGCAACAAAGCCAGTCTCAGGCTATACGGATTTGATGATGAAGAAGATCTGTCCCGTCATAATCCTATTGATATGTCACCTAAATATCAGCCGGACGGAACCTTGTCGATAAACAAAGCCAGGGACATGATGAATACCGCCCAGGAATACGGTTCTCATTTTTTCGAATGGAGGCATCTCAGAACAGACGGGCGTGAATTTGACGCCGCCGTGCTGCTGAGTGTCGTGGAATTTAACGGCGAAAAAGTTCTTCAGGGAACCATCCGTGATATTACGGAACAGAAAAAGATTCAAACGACCAAAAACGAGCTTCTTAAAAAGATCAAACAAACCAATGATGAACTGACGAATGTGGCATCGATCATTTCTCGTGACCTCAAAGCGCCGGTTCAAAAAATTGAACAACTGATCAAACGGATAACAGACGATTGTGACGGTAAACTCGATAATGAAAATGCGGATAAGATGAAATTGCTTTGCCGCAGAGTCGACCGTTTGCAGTCGCTGATCGACGGTATTGTACAATACTCGCGTATCAGCCGATCCGATGAAAACAAGGAGACCTTTGACCTGGAACACCTACTGACTGAGACCATCGATCTGCTGACGGTGCCGGAACATATTACGATCACCGTTGACACCCAACTGCCGACATTCACAGCGGACAAAACGCGCATCGCAGAGGTTTTCCGGAACCTGCTCAGCAACGCGATCAAGTATAACGATAAACCCAAGGGTATGATCAATATCGGTTGTACCGAAGACGATGACTTTTACAAATTCTATGTTTCTGATAACGGCCCGGGCATCGAAGAGAAATATTTCGAGAACGTTTTCCAGATCTTCCAGACGCTTGAGGCAAAAGACTCTTATGAACGCACCGGTGTTGGTTTGACTTTGATCAGGAAGATCATCGAAGCATACGGCGGTCAGATCTGGATCGAATCCGAAGTCGGCCAAGGCGCAACCTTTTTCTTTACCTTTCCAGTCCATCAGGCCGAACATCAAAACAGTGACGAGACCGAAGAGCAATTCGAACAACTTGAGCAAACCACCGGCTAAGAACCGATTCCATCCATCATTTGAAAACGGGATTTAATGCGAATGCGTTTAAATCAACCGCAATACGAATTTTTCGGCGGCGGCTTGCGGCTTGATCTGACCGGTCTTGATCTGATAATCCAGATAAGCAAGCTGCTCAATACTGTCAGCCAGTTGTTTAAGTGACAATTGTGACAGTTTATCGAAAAAAATATCTTTGCGGCTCCAAATATGGAGTTTTTTCGCGATTACATCTCTGGGCATTTTTCGCTGACTGAGCACTTTGGCACTGAACATCCTTCGCATATGATAGGCAAACGCCCCAATGATGGTATAGTGCGCACTTTTGTCGGTATCAAAAACTTTGCGCAATGTTTCCAGAGCCGCTGACAGATTCGAGTTGGTCGCTTCGTCGATCACCTTGAAGATATTGAACACCCGGTTGTGACTGCAAAGCGCTTCGACGTCTCTTGTTTCGATCTTTTTTTGGGTATCGACATACAGCGCGAGCTTATCGATCTCATTATAAAGCATCTCCAGATCATCGCCGACCAGTTCCACCAACAGCCAGGCGGCGTCACGGGTTAACTGTTTATTCCGGGCCTGGTCACTGTACCGAATAAGCCGATTGGGGATCTGAGCCGTCTTTAACTCGGTGACCTTGATCAAGGAACCCGCCTTGGGAAGCTTTTTGGCCAACTTTGTATTCGACGGCCAGCTTGATACCGTCAGTATCAAAACACCGGTCGGACTGGGATGATCAAAATAGGCTTCAAGCCTTCCGCGGTGTTCGGACACGAATCTGTCCGCATCCTTCAAGAGAACATACCGTTTATCCGAAAGAAAAGGCAGTGTGCGGAGCTCATCGAGCACCTCAGACAGAGTAACCTGGTCGATTTTTGGTTCGTACAGGCAGGTCGTCCGCTGTGATTTTTCGATCAGTTCGTTGAGCAGCTCCTCGCAGGCGGCATTGACGCCGGGCTTCTCTTTGCCCGTAATGACATAAATCCGGCCTGTGGTTTTTCGTGTCGCTTTGCTCATGCGCTCTTGCTGTCACGCGAATTATTTCGGCTTTTTCTTTTTGGCGGTCTTTTTGGTTTTCGTTTGATCCTTGGCGGCGGCGGTTTGTTTCGACGAATTATTCTGCGAATTTCCATCCGGCTCCTGGTAAACGATTCTTTCAGCGGCTACCAGCTTGTCACCGGCTTTCAATTTGATCAGACGAACGCCCTGGGTATTCCTGCCGATCGAGCGTATCTGGTCCAGACCGGTTCGGATGATAATGCCGTGAGCGGTGATCATCATCAGATCATCTTCACTGTGGATCGCCTTCATCGCGACCACTTTTCCGTTTCGTTCGGTCGTTTTGATATTTTTCAGTCCCACGCCGCCCCGGGTTTGCGGTCGATAGTTATCAAGAACCGTCCGTTTGCCGTATCCTTTTTCACAAACCGTCAACAGGGACGCGCCCGGTTCGGCGATGGCAATGTCCACCACCACGTCTTTCGGCCTCAGCTTGATACCTTTAACGCCCCGCGATGCCCGGCCCATCGAACGGGCCTGGGTCTCGTCGAAACGAATCGCCATACCGTCCCGCGTCCCCAGCATCAGATGGTCCTGTCCCGACGTCATGACCACGCCGATCAGCGCGTCGTTCGGATCGAGATTGATCGCAATGACACCGGTCGAACGCGGATGCGCGAACGCCGAGAGTCTGGTTTTCTTGACGATTCCGTTCTGGGTCGCCATCACCAGTTGATTCTGGTTTTCCTCGTCTTCATCAACACCGAAATTACTGACACTGATGATCGAAGCGATTTCCTGGTCGCCGAGTTTGAGCAGATTGGCGATACTGCGTCCTTTGCTCTGGCGTGACATACTGGGGATATCATAGACCTTCAGCCAGTAACATTTGCCCCGATTGGTAAAAATCAGCAGGTAGTCATGGGTCGAGGCGGTAAAGAAGTGCTGGATGAAGTCGCCTTCCTTGGTGTCCGAACCAATGATACCTCTGCCGCCGCGGGCCTGCTTTTTATACGTATCGATCGACATGCGTTTGACGTACCCGGAATGACTAACCGTCACCAGAACATCTTCGTCGGCGATCAGATCTTCCATATTGAACTGTTCGGCTTTAACGGTGATCCTGGTACGCCGTTTGTCACCGTATTTCTCTTTGATCTCATGAATATCTTCACGAATAATATCCAGAAGAACATTTTCATTCGCCAAAATCGCCTCATAGCCTTCGATCTCTTCCATCAGATCGGCGTATTCCTTCGCCAGTTTTTCGATTTCCAGTCCGGTCAGCCGCTGAAGCTGCATTGTCAAAATCGCGTCGGCCTGGGGGCCGGTCAGATAGTGTTTGGATTTTCGTTTTTCCTGTATAAAGGCTTTGGGCAGCAGTTTTTTCAGGGTCGCGGTCTCGGTCAGCTTCAAAGGTTTTTTCATCAGGTTCAGCTTGGCCGTCGGAGTGTCCGGAGACTTCTTGATCAGATCGATGATCTCGTCTATGTCACTGACCGCCAGGATAAGTCCTTCGAGAATATGCGCGCGGTTGCGGCAGCGTTTGAGCAGAAAGCGGCTTCGCCTGCGGATGACTACTTTGCGATGATGAATGAACAGCTCGAGCATTTTTTTGATGTTCAGTGTCTCAGGACGGCTGTTCACCAGCGCGATATTGGCAATGGCGAAAGTCGTCTGCAGCGGTGTGTAGCGATAGAGCTTATTGAGGACGATCTGGTCGTCGGCATCCCTTTTCAGATCGATCACGATTCGCAGCCCGTGACGGTCCGATTCGTCGCGGATGTCGGCGATTTCCGGGATGTGATTGTTCTGCACACAATCGGCGATCTTCGAAACGATGGTCGTTTTAATGACCATGTAGGGAATCTCGGTGACAATGATCCGGGTTTTGCCGCGTTTGCTGGTTTCGATATCGGTCTTGGCCCGAACGGTCAGATGTCCCCTTCCTTTCGAGTAGGCGTCCACGATGCCTTTTTTGCCGCAGATGATGCCGCCGGTCGGGAAATCCGGTCCCGGCAATACCTTCATGATATCCTTGAAGCCGCATCGGGGATCGTCGATCATTAACAGCAGCGCGTCACACACCTCGCCGATGTTATGAGGCGGAATATTGGTTGCCATTCCCACCGCGATACCGGTCGAGCCGTTCACGAGAAGATTCGGAAACTTCGACGGCAGTACGACCGGCTCG
>CAZNET010000248.1:0-4750 GCA_964571885.1 uncultured Pirellulales bacterium | reverse complement strand
AAGCCACGATCTTGTCGCCGATCTGCTTAATGTCATCACTGTAACTCTTCGATTCCGTTGCTTCTTGTTTTTCTTCCTGTACCTGAGTCGTTTCTTCTTCTGCCATTTGTAACTCCTGTTTTAACTAACGCTCCACGGTAGCCGAAACGCCGTCGTTTCGTTTAACCATAACCAGGACAACCATGAAAGCTGGTTTATATTCAATATTATATGCGGCTGCTTTAAGCCGCTTCTTTCTCCGCATTGTCTATCATTGTCTTGATACAACCGGCGATCGCGCTGGCACCCGCGGTGATCGAAGAAGCGATGCGTTTTGCCGGAGATAAAGCAAGAATAACAATTTGCCCCTGCAGTTCCGATCGCGTCGGCATTTTCGATATCTCAATAGCACCTTTTTCGTCGAGCACCGTTCCCTCAAGGAACGCTCCTTTGAGCTCTACCGCTGATACTTTTTTAGACCAGTCAACAACTTCCTTGGCCACATCGACAATACTGTCTCCGCCATAGGCGATGGTACACGGCCCGGAAAACAAATCCGCAGCCGTTTCCATGCCCTGATCGGCCAGCGCTTTTTTGAATAATGAATTTTTGACAACGGTTATTTTCATGCCTTTTTCCTTGAGCAAGCCGCGCATTTCATTATTCACGTTGCCGTCGATACCTTTGATGTTGATCACGAGAAAATCATTTATGTTTTCATCGACGATTTTATCACTATATTGTTTTTGAATTAATCCTTTTACATATCTGCTCATCGTTCAATCCACCTGCTTCATGAATAAACATTCATCTGTTTTTAACTGATATTTAGGGCGATAGAAGGGCTCATCGTTGCGGAAACACAGACCTTCTTGATATATACGCCTTTTGCCGACGTTGGTTTCATTTTTTTAATATGTGAGATAAACGCCTCGATATTCTCTTGCAGCTTGTTATTGTCAAAACTCTGTTTTCCGACCACGGCATGGACATTCCCGCCGGCGTCATTTCGAAATTCGATTTTTCCGGCGGCAAATTCTGAAACGGCGGTCACGACGTCATTGGTAATGGTACCGTTCTTGGGAGACGGCATTTTACCCTGCGGTCCCAGAATTCTGCCCAGTTTTCCGACTTTGCCCATTACCTTCGGCGAAGCGATCGCGACATCGAAATCGGTCCACCCATCCGTCACTTTTTTGACAAGCTCATCGGTGCCGGCATCGACGGCACCTGCGTTTTTGGCCGCTTCGATATCCGAATCCTCACAAAATGCAATCACTTTCTTTTGTTTACCAATACCGTGAGGCAATGATATCGAGCCGCGAATCATTTGATCGGCCTGTTTAGGATCGATACCGAGCTGCATCACACATTCGACACTTTGATCGAACTTAGTCTTAAAAGACTTCAGGATCTCAACCGCCTGTGCAAGGCCAACAGATTCTTTTTGGATCTTTTCCGTCTCTTTTTGATAACGTTTACTTCTTTTTGGCATATCTAACCTCATTTAATACGCGTTAACATCGTTACGCTTCCACTTATTAAGCCGTGGTCAGCACTATCAAAAACCCATTACAGGTTTAATTTTCGACCTCGATGCCCATGCTGCGGGCGGTTCCTTCGATGATTTTTACCGCCGCATCCAAATTATAGGCATTCAAATCATTAAACTTCTTTTCCGCAATTTGGCGCACCTGCTCAGCGGTTACCTTTCCGACTTTTTCCTTATTCGGAATTCCGCTGCCTTTTGCTATCTCAGCGACCTGCTTCAGCAACACCGCCGCAGGCGGACTTTTAACGATAAAATCAAAACTTTTATCCGCATAGACGTTGATGACAATCGGTACGATCGTCCCATTGAGCTCTCTGGTTCGTTCATTAAACTGAGAGACAAACTGCCCAATATTAACGCCATGCTGACCTAAAGCCGGTCCAATGGGCGGTGCCGGGGTGGCCTGACCTCCGGGGGCCTGCAATTTTATCTGTGTGACTATCTCTTTTGCCATTATTTGTCCTGACTTTCTACTTCAATCATTAAATTTTCTCGATCTGCCAATATTCGATGTCAAGCGGCGTGCTTCGCCCGAATATATTGACAATCACTTTTACAATTCCTCGTTCCGAATCAATCGAATCAACGACACCCTCGAAATTCTCAAAGGCGCCTTCTTTGATCTTTATTTGATCACCCTTTTTAAATTCAACTTTAATACTCGGCGATTCATCCGGCTTTTGTGTTTCCAAAAGCATCTTGGCTACATCGGTGTCTCTCATTGGAGTGGGTATTCCTTCGGTCCCGATGAAATCTCCGACGCCGGTGGTTTCCTTTATCAGAAACCACGCCCCTTCCCGTATTTTTCCATCTTCGTCGGTTTCCATCTCCATAAACACGTAGCCGGGATAGAGCTTGCGTTTATGCACCGTCTGTTTATTGCCTCGAATCCTTTTTACCTGCTCAACAGGTACTTCGATACGGCCGATGATATCATCCAGCCCCTGCAGCGCAACTTTCTGTTCGAGAGCCTTCTTGACCTGCTCTTCCTTGTTTGCAGCAACTCTTAAAACATACCAATGCATTTGAGATAACCTTATTGAGCCTAACGATCCACTATGTCAACCACCGACTACTTCAGCAGCCATGAAAATAAAATCTGAAAAATAAGATCCGTCAATCCAAGCAGCACAGCCATCAGAATGACGACAATGATAACAATGATGGTCGAAACAATTATTTCCTGCCTGCTTGACCAACTGACTTTTTTCATTTCTCCTTCCGCAGAGATCATGAAATCCGCGACTTTGGGTTTGTTCACCAGCCAGAAAATGAATAAACATAAAAGCACCATCAAAGCGGTCGGAACCATCGTCGCGACCCACATCGAAGTTCGCTGGCTCAAACCCCACTGGACCGCATCCAGAATGTTGTATAAACGATAGCATCCCAATACCACAATTAAAGCTAATGCAAAAGCAGTACACAGTCGTGTATACTTACCCTGGCTTTTTTTATAAATTTCAAATTTCATTAGCTGCTATTCCTTATTGATACAATCACGCGGATTTTATTACAATTATTAAATCCGAAACACCGGGAACTTCGCCCTTTGCCCCTCACAGGTAAATAACAGGCCAGGGAGGGATCGAACCCCCAACCTTCGGTTTTGGAGACCGACGCTCTGCCAGTTGAGCTACTGGCCTATTGTTACGGTTCTGCATTTTCATCAGGCCGGGCAATTCCATTTTATTTACGCCTAAGCTTATGAACTGTATGCGAGCGCTCTTTTTTGCAAAACTTTTTCAACTCCAATTTCGGAGTTCCTTCGGCTACGCTGACATTGGTCCTGTAGTTTCTGTTGCCGCACTGTTTGCACTCGAGCCAAACATTTTCTCTTTTGCTTTTTTTCTTTGCCATCTAATCTATCCTTTACCTACAGAAACTACTTGCATTACTCACTTAGCCGGTAAATAAGCAACCATCGCTATGGTTCAACAGACCAACATTACTCAATAATCTTGGTAACCACGCCCGCACCGACGGTTCTGCCGCCTTCACGAATAGCGAAACGCAAACCGTCTTCCATCGCGATAGGAGAAATAATTTCAACTTCCATCGCGATGTTGTCACCGGGCATACACATCTCTGCCGGTTTTCCTTCGCGGCTCTTCAATCCGAGTACCGCGCCGGTCACGTCGGTTGTTCTAAAATAAAACTGCGGTTTGTAATTTGGGAAAAACGGGGTATGACGTCCGCCTTCCTCTTTCTTCAAGACATATACTTCAGCCTCAAACTTGGTATGCGGCGTAATCGAACCGGGCTTTGCAATGACCTGACCACGCTCAAGTTCTTTCTTTTCAACGCCGCGAAGCAGAATACCGACATTATCGCCGGCCTGACCTTCATCCAGCGTTTTATTGAACATTTCCACGCCGGTACAGGTGGTTTTGCGAATATCCTTTGCCAATCCGACGATTTCGACCTCATCGCCAACATGAATGATGCCGCGTTCGACTCTTCCGGTACCGACCGTTCCTCGGCCTTTAATACTGAAGACGTCTTCGACGGGCATCAGGAAGGGCTTATCCACTTCACGCTCGGGAACGGGGACATAATCATCCACGGCAGCCATCAATTCATCAATGCTGGCACACGCCTCGTCATCTTTGCCATCTGATTCCATCGCTTTTAAAGCCGAGCCTTTGATGATGGGAATATCATCACCCGGAAATTCGTATTTGCTGAGCAGCTCACGGATTTCCAGTTCGACCAACTCCAGAAGCTCAGGATCATCGACCTGGTCAACCTTATTCATGTAAACGACGATTCTTGGAACATTCACCTGACGAGCCAGAAGAATATGCTCACGCGTCTGAGGCATAGGGCCGTCACTGGCCGCAACGACCAGTATTGCACCGTCCATCTGAGCGGCTCCGGTGATCATGTTCTTCACATAGTCGGCGTGCCCCGGACAATCCACGTGGGCATAATGACGCTTGTCTGTTTCATATTCCACGTGAGCGGTGTTAATGGTAATACCGCGCTCTTTCTCTTCCGGCGCATTATCGATTTCCTCAAACTTTTTCACATTTCCGGCACCCGCTTTTTGCGCCAATCGCATGGTGATGGCGGCAGTTAAAGTGGTTTTGCCATGGTCGATATGACCAATAGTACCAATATTCAGATGTGGTTTCGTACGCTCGAATACAGCCTTAGCCATTTTTCAATAAACCTCCAATGTATATGGTTAGTCTTTTCTTTTGTACTCTAACCGGT
>CAZNET010000247.1:4515-4756 GCA_964571885.1 uncultured Pirellulales bacterium | reverse complement strand
TGGGATTGTCTCCATCTAAAGAATAAGCCACGCCCGGTCCTGTAGGACAGTACTGTTTAACCTGATCTCGAAAGGAAAAGGCTACAAAATCCCATTTAACAAAAAGAACTATGTCATCAACCTTATATATTGCAGCTATTTTCTTTTTCAATGATTTAATAGATAGATCTTCTAATGTTTTTATATCTTCTTTGCTGAAAAATTCTTTAAGTTCGTCACCATAAAGCCATTCTTCATTATC
>CAZNET010000247.1:3285-4505 GCA_964571885.1 uncultured Pirellulales bacterium | reverse complement strand
AGCATCAATTCTAGTTTTTTCTATTAAAAGTATATTTGGTTCTTCATTTTTTGTAAAGAAACAAATACATTCTTTATAAAAATCAATTTGTTTTTTATTTATTGCCGGAGGTGTATAAATCTTCCTGAGAAGAGTATAGAGAAAACTATTAAAAAACAATACAAAAATTCCTGAAAAAAATAAAATCATCATAATGGAAAGGAATTTCCAATTGTTACTTTGTTTTTTCAGTTTCAAAGAAAGAAGCACAATGCACCAAATAGATAAAACCCATACCAAAAAATCAGTACCCAAAAGATATATTTTTGGGTCTTGATAAACATATGCAAAAACTAAAAATATAAATCCGGGAAGCAGGGCTAATACAAGCCAGAACAAACTATTATTTTTAATTAACTTAATGTTACTGCCCATGATATATTCCCTGAAAATAATTTAATAGGATTCATCATAGTTGGGATTATCTACATAATTAAGAAATTTCAATTGGTTAGTGGACCAAACACCCCAAGAAAGTATTGCTTTGTCAACGAATGCACCTAAACCCTTCCAATTTTTATTTGAGTCTAAGGCACCTCTAAACATCCAATATCTGCTTCCGGGTTCGTCAAAGGGTAATCTTTTTCCTCTGCTGCGGGATTCATTCATTGCATACCAATGTCCCATCAGACCAGCTCCTTCTACACCTAATAATCCTGCATAATCGTAGCAACCATATCCTGCAAGATAATTTCCAAATTCTGAGGCTCGCAAAAGTTCGTTATTAAGATAGAATCTATCATTAACTTTTTTATGTCTATGTTTTTTGCTATCGTATTCATAATGCAAAGCTTCATTTTTCATGTCATAATGCCCGCCTGCACCGAAAGCTTCAAATAAAGGATCAAAAAAATCCAAACCATAATTTTTTCGACTCGATAGGAAATTTATCACATCATTCTTTATCCATTCGGAAGTTTCACTGCCATGAACAGCACCAATAAATCTTACGCCATCAGGGCTTGTCCAGTCTAAGCCTGAAAGATCAATCCTGTTAACAGGTTCATTTTCACAGTATAAGAATCTGTGAAGCGACATTGGCTCTTCGTATTTTCCCCTAATCGAATCGTAGCCGATGAAGCGCATCAGGCGCGGATCATACATACGGGCCCTTAAATAGTACTGGTCGATTTCCTCATCGTACCATTGGCCGGTGAATTTGAAGGGATTGGCGAAGGTGC
>CAZNET010000247.1:2513-3275 GCA_964571885.1 uncultured Pirellulales bacterium | reverse complement strand
GGTCGTAGGTATAACTCACCTGAGCGGCACCGCTGTCATCGGCGATCACCCGCACCGAACCCGATCTATCCGTGATATAGAAATAATCTTCAACGCTCGCGCCGGTATGATCACACTTAGCGAGGATCTGGCTGTTGGCGTAAACATAGGAATTTGTCATGTCACCGTCTTTATCGATCTCACAGAGGATGACCGGCAGAGGCCCGGATATATCTGTATTGCTGGTTTGTTTTTTTAGTTTCATTACAAAGTTGGAACAACTACAATCCTAAATTTGGAATCACAACAATTGCTGCACTTTTACAATATTCTAACAATTCTTTATCTGGCTTTACAGTAGTTACTTTAATCTTCATGGTTTTCAGCCTTTTCCGTTTTAAACGTACTAGTTCGAATGGAATGTTTTCAAGTTCAAAAGCAAAAATTGATCCCGCATCTTTCTGTTGTGTGCCACCGTAGCTTAAATAACCGACATCGCCACTAAAGTGTTTTCTTCTCCAAATTGGTTCTACTTCACTTGTTAAAGTAGAATGTAAAAGATCGCCGTTTTTGTCAAATATTTCTATTCGCAATTTACCATTATATTCATATTCAACTGGCACAGAGTTGCAATCTGGAATTAAAAGTATTCTGTGAGAAGTATAGTAACCGCTGTTCAAAAGATATGTTTTTGAATACCCTTCTTTATAAAAAACAAAATTTGGATCTTCAATAACTCGTACCTTGTTTTCGTCATACCGATGTACATAAAAAAGTCTTTTA
>CAZNET010000247.1:0-2503 GCA_964571885.1 uncultured Pirellulales bacterium | reverse complement strand
GAATAAAATAACCATTCAATTAAAAAAAAAGATATTGGAACTAGAAATATTAAAACAATTATCAAAATCCGAACAGCTTTTTTTGAAATTTTTCTATTCATAAAAATCTATGGTTAAAAATACTTTAGAGTCATTATTATTCTTCTTCATCTATAAATATCATACCTTCTCCTCTATTAAATGGTCTATATTTAACTTTTCCACCCAATCTTTTATATTCCTTTCTTAAAGCAGTACAATAATCTTGACAATTGTGAAAAAGACCAAAATTGTCATCTCTGAATTCATTTGAATTATCTACATTGTATTGAGCCTGCCTCATAATTTCGTCATCATATTCCCAAGCACTTATGGAATATTCATCGGGATACTCAAATCCGAGACTTCCATAAGAGGCGAAATCACCTGAATTATCCTGATAAAAACCAGCTTCATGATAGTATCCCACATTCAATAAACCACTATATATTCCAGCGGGTGTTATATAAAAACGCGAATAAGGCAACCAAGAATCCTTTAGATCTCTACGAGCAAATCTAAACTCTCCTGTTGGATCAATCCAATTAATCGGGTCGTTCTCACAATATAAATAACGATGTAATGTCAAAGGTTCATTAAAATCACCCCGTACCGGATCATAGCCGGTGAAGCGCATTAACCTTGGATCGTACATGCGGGCTCTGAGGTAGTACTGGTCGATTTCCTCATCGTACCACTGGCCGGTGAATTTGAAGGGGTTGGCGAAGGTGCCGTTTTCTTCGATCACCACGCCGAAGGGATCGTACGTATAGCTTACCTGAGCGGCTCCGCCATCGTCGGCAATCACCCTGACCGAACCTTGGCGGTCCGTGATATAGAAATAATCTTCAACACTCGCGCCGGTATGATCGCACTTGGCCAGGATCTGGCCGTCGGCATAGATATAGAAATAATCTTCAACAAGAAAATTCAAGAGTGAGTTTGGACAAGCAAAAATGTATTATGAACAACCACGCTGGGAGCCATAATTAACAAATAAGAAATGTCGCTTATTAACATAAAAAATGAAACTCTGTGAAATAGATAAAGACGGCGAGATGACTAATTCCTATATCTATGCCGACGGCCACAAAGCCCGGGAAATCGGACTTCCGCCAGACGCGGTTACCCATCGGGTCGTACTTGAGATTTCAAAGAGCCAACTTCTGTAGCTAAATTTTCTAATTTATGCTTCAATTGATCTGAGCCAATTAAACTATTGACCATATCTTTGGGAATCGTTGTTTTATAGCCGTCTTTTTGATAGATGGCATACTCTTTTTTCTTTATATCTATTTTGTCAATCTGGCTCAAGGTAACCACATCTTTTTTACCTTCATAACTAATCTCAATGTTTTCATTTCCGAAATGAATAAAATCATTTTTATGCTTTCTGAAATGCACTATATATGATCCAGAAATAGTTAAAGAAAACAGAATCAATATAAAAGAAATAAGTAAACAAAAAGTTATTTCTTTAGTTTTATTCGCTACTCGCATATCAAACCAATCCTGAAGAAAATACTTTAAATAAAATAAACCAATCACTATTAAAAATAGTGAAAAAAAGGAAATGATAATTCCCGTCTTTGTTAATAACCAACATGTTTGTGGGCTAGTATAATTATTTCTCTCAGATTTGATTGAATTTATTGACCTTCTGTCATATGTGCTAGTAATTATACCAGGCAACATAGCCATTAAAAGCAACGCTATTGTAAAAAGTAAAGCAAATATTTTTAATCTTAACATAGAATAAAATTCCAATATCTATTTTATATGGGATTTTCAGGAACAATATCTCTTGGTTCTTGTTCATCTGTCCACTCATATATCCCATCAAAAATAAGAGAATATATACATCCACCAATTTCAGCTCCTGCATATGCAAGAAAACCTGCTGATAACGAAGAAAAGTTTCTAAAATAATGTGCACTTAACAGAGTTGCACTAGCACCACCAGCTTGTCCAATAGCTGTTCTCTCTCCCCATTCCTGCATAGTTTCACCTTCCAACCAAGATCCATAGGCACTATTTGCTAAAGGGATACCCATTCCACCAACTATACCAAAAAAAGTACTCGGCATCATCGCTCCAAACATACCTGTTCCAATACCACGACAAATTGTCCAGACATCATCCATGCCATCCCAACCATCAGAAGTAGCATCAATTCCTGAAGTTACACCTCCTATAACCATACCTACAACAAGTACTGCCGCTGCTATTTCTCCATCGGGATCTACAAAATTCACTGGGTTGTTAATGCAATACAAATACCGATGCAGTGTCATTGGCTCCTTAAAGCCGCCTCTTACCGGGTCGTAACCGGTGAATCGCATCAGTCTTGGATCATACATTCTGGCTCTTAGGTAGTATTGGCTTATTTCCTCATCGTACCATTGGCCGGTGAATTTGAAGGGGTTATCAAACGGATTGCCGTTATCGTTTTCTTCGATCACCACGCCGAAGGGGTCGTACGTAT
>CAZNET010000246.1:3616-4800 GCA_964571885.1 uncultured Pirellulales bacterium | reverse complement strand
ATAACGACCGAAAAATAATGTATCGAAGTCTGGTAATCCTTCAACTGAAAATGCCAGCAATCGCCGGTAAAACAAAGCGCATCAACCCTTTCCGGATCGTCCGGCAGCTCATCGATGACGATTTTCCATATCTCGATCGCCTGCCGAGCCAATTCCTGTGACAGAGATTCCTGCTTTTCGTTTTTCGATTCCTCGTAAAACTTTTCAGCGATTATGGAAATCTTGGCTCCTAATTGTTCGTGATTGGCCTTGAGCACAGAAATGATATCATCAACGGCGTTGGCGTCGGAGGCTTTGTCAAGGCTGTTAATACAATACACGCCTGCTTCGACGGCCTGGTCGCTTTGAGGATGATCATATATTATTTTGTCGTATATTCTAATCGCATCCGAATCTTTCCCGGACCCCCGCATTCTATCGGCAATATCCAGCATCAAAGTCGGCAAATCAGGGGAACCTGCCAAATCCGATAGGACAGCTTCGACCTTATTGTAATCGGTGATATCCACGATCTGCGATAGTGCCTGAGATGCCTTTTTGGAATTTATGGTGTCCGGGTACTGCTGCATGATCGAGATGTAGACCGATTTCGCGGTCTGATAATCGCCGGCGGTTTCATAGCCGGCTCCTCGAATCGTAGCCGCATCCACACTGTCGGGATAATTATCCAAAAGCAACTGGGCATATCGTTGTGCGTAACCGTTAAGCCCTTTTTGCTCGAATGTCTGAACAACATTTCGCAATGTCTGAGGCATATATAAATTATCCGGATACTCGACAAACATCTGATCGCATAACCGCTGAGCTTCGTTGGGGTCGTTCGCGTCAATACAGGACAGGACATCTACCTTTATTACATCCAGAAGAACTTTTTCATAAATATCGCTTTCCGGATACCATTTGACGATTTGATCAAATAAAACCTTCGCAGCCTCAAAATTATTTTCATATTGAAGTTTACCGGCTATTTGATCGAGCACCTCAGCCATACAGGGATAATTGATGTGTTCTTTGACGAACTGTTCAACGGCGAATTCGAGCGGATCGGACTGATAAGTGGATCTATAGTATTCAATAACTCGCCAGACGGACCCGCGGGCATAGTCAGTTTGCGGATTTTCTTCGATGATCTGATCGAATAACGCGATCGCCTGATCGGCTTGATCCCGCTCAAGATAGTTTTT